>CAZYFW010000049.1:0-9443 GCA_964646685.1 uncultured Thermoplasmatales archaeon | reverse complement strand
TGCAATGCCCGGGTTTTTACTTCTTTTAACATGGATTGCTATTGGTAGTATCATCTACATTTATACCCAAGAGAAGCATCAGTTGCATTGGAGGCTTCAGAAACAGCATAGGAAAGAAAAAGACGATGCAGATAAAGAGTTAATAAAAGAGTTAGTGGACAGTGAAAAAGACAAGATTTCTAAAAAGAAAAAATGAAATTAAAGCTTCATTTAAACCGTCTGCCCTAAGTGGTTAATTATTCTTTATAGGTTATATATTTTTCTCTAGAAATACAGTTATAAACCAATACTTGTTTTGAGATTGTAATTTGAGGAAGGAAATGAAAAACCTATGTCATGAATGTGGATCTGAACTTGTTGATGAATATCAATTCTGTAAAGACTGTGGAACACAAATACCTAATGAGGATTCTTCACAGCCATCAGAAATAGATAAAGCAACAGATAAAAAATCAGATAAAACAAAAAAAGGAAATGTTAAACCAAAGAACGCCATGACAATAGCTAATGAAATGATTTTTCGACCCACATTCTTTTTCATCACAATTCCTCTAATCTATTAATGTATGCTCTATTTTATAAATATTTACTTTCATATATTAACATAGTAATTTTTGTAATATTTTGCAATAATAAACATTATTATACAAGATGCGACATGCCTTTGCCAAATGGACGAGGACTCATGTAGCTATTATTGCTACCGTAATACTCGGGATTCGAACCCAGTTAAAACAAGTAAAATTCACAAGATAGAACTAGTTATTTTTGATATGGATGGAGTCATTACTGACACAATTAGTTCCTGGAAATACCTGCATGATTACTTTGGCACATCAAATGAACAATCGGTTGATGCTTATCTGAAAGGAGAGATCGACGACATGGAATTTATTCGACGAGATGCTAATCTTTGGAAAGAAAATGGGAAACCAATTACCAGAGATATGCTTGTTGAAATTTTATCTGGCGTCCCGCTAATGAAAGGTGCAAAACAATGCATGAAAGCAATTAAAAGCCATGACATCCAAACCGCAATTGTTAGCGCTGGTCTTGACGTGCTGGCAAAACGGGTTGCTAAAGAACTAGCTATAGATCATGTGTTTGCGAATGGTATAAAAAGTGACGAAGATGGATATCTCACTGGCGAGGGTATACTTGGTGTTGGTTTGATGTATAAAGACAGAGTTATCAGAAAACTTTCTAAGGAACTTGACATGCCACTTGAACACATGGCAGCTGTTGGAAACTCTTGTTTTGATATCCCTATGCTTGAAACATGTGGGTTGGGTGTTGCATTTAACCCCGAAGATGATTGTGTTCGCGAAGTGGCCGACATAATAGTAGAAGGAAAAGATTTGAGTAAAATTTTTCCTGTTATTGAACCCTACATTTCTTAAGTTTTTATTCTACAGGGTTCATAACTTTCCCCATAAATAGTACTGCGCCTGTTTCTTCATGTTGTATTAAGAATATAAATGGATGGTCGGCTCTGAATTCATTTGGATCTGGTACCATACTTAACTCCGCAATAATTCCTGTTGCAGCAGCAGCTTCAGTTCCTTCTTCATTTACTTCTACATATGCTTGATGAATTGCTTTACTGATAAACAAATACTTTGTCCCATCCATGCCTGAAAAATCTGCAACTCCGGGCAAGAATGCATCAACAATTCCCATTTCTTTTAAAAGATCGTTTAATAGATACTTTGTTTCGAATTTAAACTTGGGAATTTCAACATCGATTTTTATTTCGTTAAAATCATTTCTCCAATTTGAAAGATTTTCATAATTTATTGCAGATTCGGCTATTGAAATATTGTTTTCTTTTGGAAGGACGATAATCATTGACAAATCCTTCCCTTCATAATTTAATTTCAGAATTTGCAAATCTTCAGTTTCTGTATAATTATAATTAGAATCTTTACTATCGCTCTTCATCATGTCTACCGTAACTGTTTCACCATTTGAAAGTTCAAAATCCGCTTCATATGTATAATCTGGTTTAAACTGCTTTTCCCAAAGTCCTTTGAAATAAATTGCATTTGTCAAAACAAGTTTGGTAATATCTGATAACATGTCAGATTGGATCATATCTTTTATCTTGTCATTCGTTTGTTCTTCAATCCAGTTGTTAATTGTTTCAGCAGCCTCTACATTTTTTGCAAAATCAAGCTCATTTGCTTCTGCCATGTAAAAATTTTCAAGCAATCTAAGATACTCTTGAAGGAATTCATAGTCTTGGTGAGCCCAAAAAGCATTTGCTGTGCTAATTGTGTATCCATCTTGATTTTGATTTAAAAGATTATATATTCTGCCAAATGACCCAAGAGTTGCTGAATCGTTTTGTAAAACATTTAGAACATTTTGCATTTGTGTTGAAGTATTGCCTCTTGTACCTTCATATGCCATAGAAAAAGCAGTAAAAATACTGTAAGGTGAAAAGAAAATATTTCCCTCTTCACTCTTCACAATTTGATTATAAAAATCAAATGAAAAACCATTTAACGAGTCTACTAAAGTGTTAACGCTTTCTGCTGTGGCATTTGTGTCATCTGCCAGGGAAACCTGTGTTGTAATTTCTACTTCATCATCTTGAAAATAAAAAATAGAAAATACCGCAGCAATAACCAATATGGCACTTACAAATATTGCAATCAATCCCATTTTTTCCATTCTTATCACCATTTTTGTCTGTATATAACTAGAGATTATATAAAATGTGTGAAAACGTTTGGAAAAAACCGAACAATCTGAATTCATGTTTACAAATTACTATATTAAAATAATTATAGAAAAATACTAAATATGGTATATTATATTATCCCATTGGGAAATAGACACATGGTGAACGCGAGACGCTCCGAATTTGAAATTATTCGAGAAATTTTAATGCTATCTCGTCATGGAACAAAACGAACTGAAATCCTCTACCAATGTAATTTGAGTTACACTCAACTTCAGAAGTATCTTCCGTTCCTCATAGAACGGGATGCTGTGGAAGAACAACATGCCAAAAACAATGGCAATAGTACCAAAATATACAAACTTACACAAAAGGGCAATCTTTTTTTAGAAGACATTGGTAAAGCGTTGTCACATTTAAGTTGAAAAAATCAGAAATTAATAGGAATGGCCTCTCTTATTATATGTTCAAATTATATGTTCAAATAATGATATCATGTCCTCATCGTTTAATTTATCTTTTCCCTTGTTTTAAATTAAATTTTTATAATTTAAGAAACTTTAAATAAATATAGTGTATTCATAAATTAACATCTGTTAAATAAGGGGGTAGTATGATGAAGAAAATTTTGCCATTTTTGGCAGTAGGGATTTTGGTTCTTAGTGGACTTGGTGCTGTTGCTGTAGCTAGTGATGATGTCTATGAAATGGTAATCATCGCTCCGTCAGAGTTCTTAGATGAACTTCAACCATTAATAGATCATAAGAATTCTCATGAAGTTGAAACGACCTTTAAATCAACTGAAGAAATCTACAACGAACACGATGCATTTGATGAAGCTGAAGAGATCAAATATTTCATAAAGGATGCTATTGAAGATTGGGATATAGATTACGTTCTGTTAGTTGGAAGCGTTGATAAGTTACCTATTAGAACTACATGGTTTTTCCAAGAACATCATGGCAATTATTGGAATGAAACTATTCTATCTGATCTTTACTACTCAGATATATATGATGAATACGGCGACTTCTGCAGTTGGGATTCAAACAGTAATGGCATGTATGGAGAAAATTACCGCGGTTGTCCCGGTGTCGATGATATCGTTGATCTTTATCCAGATGTTAACATTGGCCGTTTAGCTTGTGAAAACGGAAACGATGTGAACATAGTTGTTGATAAGATAATCAATTATGAAACCAATACTTTTGGTGAAAGTTGGTATAATAATATGCTTCTTATTGGAGGCGATACTTTCCCTGGGTGGAATGGTAACGAAGGTGAGATGCTAAATAATATGGTAGAACAAATCATGTCAGACTTCACATCAACTAAACTATGGACTTCTGATGGCACTTTTACTTCACGAGCGGTTAATAGGGAACTCAATAAAGGTGTTGGTTTTGTCGACTATTCTGGCCATGGGCTTGAGTTGGGAGTTGCTACCCATCCACCTGATGATGATGGCTGGATTAAATATAATATCTTTCATCTTCCTGCTCTTTTAAATGGCGATAAACTCCCCATTGTTTTCTTTGATGCGTGTTTAACAGCGAAACTTGACTACAATGTTGCTGAGTTAAGCTATAATTCTGAACCTGTTTCCATGATCCCTAATTCTTATTTTAATCTCCAAACTTCTGGTTCAATTTTCAGAAGTTCTCATTTATTTAATTCATTAGCCAGGACGTTGCCTATATATGATAAATTAGTTCCATGTTTTGCTTGGCGTTTGGTAAAAAAGAGCAACGGTGGTGCTATTGCAACCATTGGTGCGACTAGGACGGCATTTGGCGGTTTTGACGAAGGAGCGGGAAAATTGTCTCTTGAATTCTTCTCAGCATACGAAAGCAGCGAAACCCTCGGTCAAATGATGACTCAAGCTCAGATTGGATATATTAATGATGTTCCCTATGATGCATTTACTGTTGAAGAATTCATCCTTCTTGGTGATCCAAGCTTAAAAATAGGGGGTTACGGAGAAGATGATAATTCTTTGGTTAGTTTTTCCAGTGTTCAGAGCAATCTACAGTCCATTGAACAAACTTCAAATCAACAACTCCTTCAAATATTGCAAAAAAGATAGTAAAGAACCCGTAGTTTACTGACATCTCTCTTCTTCTTTCTTTTTTCTGCGTTTTTTATATGTCCAATATCCCAAATATATTTCTGGAAACATTTAAATTAAACTATACTATTTCAAAATAAATTTTAGTGGGGTGCAGAATGAAAAAGAAAATAATAAGCATTTTTGTATGTACACTAACAATTGCAAGTTTTTTAATATTTTTTGGAGTAGAAACTGCAAGTGCAAACGGTAACCCACAAGTCACTATATTGGGGGGCACCGGTGCCGTTGATAATTACATATTGGCCTCTACTTTTTTTACACAGAGCTATTTTATAGATATTGAAGCTGGAGGATCATTTGCCAGCCCGCAACTTATTGATAACAAAAATGAGTGGGGATGCTATAGCACCGGTATCGGTGATTTTGATAACGATGGTGATCTCGACATACTCATCGGTGATCCGTTTGACACCTGGTATTATGAGAAAACAGGACCGGATAATAGTTTTGCACCTGCTGTGTCCATAGACTTTATATCTCACTCTTTTAGAACAGATTTTGCCGAGGCTGATTTTAATAACGATGGAAATTTAGATGCCGTTATGGCTGGTTATGATAGCTACTATTATACTATCTACATCGGTAACGGTGATGGATCATTCGTCAAAAGCACACTAACTTCTCCAAATAATATTATTGGAATGGATGCTGGTGATTTCAACAACGATGGCAATATGGATTTAATTGCAGCCTCTGCTAGTGGTAGCGCCTATATCTATATGGGCAATGGCGATGGAACATTCCAACCTCAAATCCATTTGAATTATGGAGTGGGCTCATGGGGTATATGTGCAGGTGACTTTGACAATGATGATTGTTATGATTTTCTATTTGGTGATAGCCCTGTACAGTTTTATCCAGGTAACGGAGATGGCACCTTTGGCTCACCTGTAAGTCTTGGTTTTTCAGCTTATGGCCTTGCAGAATCAGACATCGATGGCGATGGTAACCTTGATGTGGTTTATGCAGATGGCTACAATATGTGTTATAGATCTGGTAATGGTGATGGCACCTTCTCGTTTGTATCTTCTACGCCTGTTGCTGCCGACCTGTATAGTATTGCAACCTCAGTAGAAATAGCCAGTATAATTAAAGTGAGCGAAGGGGACATGGTACCGTTTACTGGTACGTTTACCGATTCAGGATGGTTAGACATTCATACAGCCATCTGGGACTGGGGTGATGGTAGTCCTACAGATGTTGGTGTGGTAACTGAAGAAAACAACGAACCTGTTGCAACAGGAGAAGTCACAGGTAGTCACTGTTTTGTTGACAATGGCAAGTATATAGTTACTTCGACGGTCACCGATGATGATGGCGGTGTTGGGACCGATACAGCGGTTGTTATAGTGAGCAATGATGCCCCTATTGTAAATGCAGGTAGTGATCAAACAGTTAGTGAGGGAGATACGGTTTCCTTCAGTGGAAGCTTTACTGATCCTGGTACAGATGATACGCATACAATTGAGTGGGACTTTGGAGATGGAAATAATGCTTATGGTACACTTGCTCCAACGCACATGTATATTGAGAGCGGTGCCTATACTGTAAAACTAACAGTTATTGATGATGATGGTGGTGTTGGGACCGATACAGCAATAGTATCTGCTCTTATGCTTCCTGTTGCCGATGTTGGTTCTGATCAAACCGTAGATGAAGGGGATGTTGTAACTCTTGATGCGTCACAGTCCAGTGGAACAGGTTTTGGCACAACTTATGATTGGATTGATGCTGTAACGTTAGGTGCGCGAGATGATTATTTATCTATAACAAACGACGGCTATGCGTTATACGATTTAGATTTCACCTTCAACTTCTATGGCAATGATTACACACAAATATATGTAGGCACTAACGGCTATCTGACCTTTGGGAGCGGTTATCTGCAACATAACAATTATGGAGCTACACTCCCTTCAACATCTGTACCGCCAAATATGATTGCACCTGCCTTCTTTGACATTTGCCCTTATTATGGTGGAGATGTGTACATATACAAAGATCTCACCTCATCTCCAAAGAAGTTTATTGTTGAATGGCACCAATGCGCTCTTTATTCCTTGATGGGCAGTAATACCATGGAAGTAATTCTTTATGAAAATGATCTAGTAAAGTGTCAATATGAAGATTCTTCTGTAAACTGGGGTCAGGATGCACTAGGTTACTATCCGCTTGTGGGAATTCAAAACCAAGACAGCATCATTGGAATAGAATATAGGGACGACGTTGAACAATCGCTCTTTGATGGTCTTGCAATCGATTTTTATTCATCTAGCAATACATGGATTGACCGTTCTGGTGGAGGTTATTATCCTATAAATTACTATTCCTGGGATTTTGATGGCGATGGCATCCATGATTATCAAGAGATATCAAGTGATGCACCAGACGGTTTATTTGACGGAAAGACTACACATGTATACGGAGATAACGGCGTTTATACAGCAGCCTTAAAGGTGATCGATGATACTGGTGCGACGGTTACAGACACTCTTACAGTGACAGTGAACAACGTTGCACCAACAACCAGTATAGATGATGTAATTCAACCGCATAGTGGGATCATATTACCCAACGATGTGCTTGAATTCTACGGTAGTTTTACTGATCCTGGTACAGATGATACGCATACAATTGAGTGGGACTTTGGAGATGGAAATAATGCTTATGGTACACTTACTCCAACACACACGTATGTAGATTCTGGAATTTACACTATAACACTTACAGTAGCTGATGATGATGGAGATGTAGATGTTGCATCTATAACCATAAATGTTGAGAATCCAACAGGAACCATTGAAGATATTATAGAAGATGTAGAAGATATGAATTTGCAGAAGGGCATAGAAAATGCTTTGATATCCAAGCTGAATTCTGCAATCAATAGTTTAAACAAGGGCAATACCAATGCTGCAACAAACAAACTCAATGCCTTCATAAACCAAGTGGAGGCACAAAGAGGAAAGAAACTCACTGACGAACAAGCAAATCTATTGATAGCTGCTGCTCAGTGGATCATTGATGATATAAACGCCCCTGTTCCATAAAATTTTTATCTCTTTTTCTTTCCTTTTCTTCTTTTTATTTTATTTTTAATTTTGTTTTTCTTATTTTTCCATCTTTTTTTAAATGGAGCTGGAAAAGAACTATTTTTTCAGCGATTGTTATGATTATCTAAGGACGAAAATATCTGTGATGGCTTTTGATATGTTCCCTGCTCTGTCGTAAGCATATGCTTCAACGGTGTGGATGCCAAGAGGTGGACGTAGACTCCAATCGAAGGGCGATCCGTAGTCAGTACGTAGAAGTCTTCCATCCAGGTAAAATTCGACTTTGTATGTGTTTTTTACAAGTGTTTCTACTGTGGTCCATACTATGACGCGAGGGATGTCGCCTCGGATGAATTTCACTTTTTTAAATAACGTTAAAAATTCTAAGTTACGGAAATAGGTGTGTCGTGGTATCGGCTTTGTTATGTAAATCTGTGGCACATCTGGCATGAAGTTTCCATAGACTCCATCGACGTAGAGTATTCCTGTGCCTCCGTAGCAACCATCTATAAACATTTTTGGATCATATCCCATTTTAAACCATCCATGGTCTCCCCATCGATCACCCCAGCTGTTTTTGACTATCCAGCATTGTTCACTATCATCATAGCCAACAAGGGCAACTAGATGACCACCAACTCTATCACCCCATCTATGCTTGTAGACACCACTGCGGTAATACATGAAATCTTCATAAACTGGGAAACAAATAACTAGTGGGCCATATTCAATTAATGCACGTTTTATTGCATCTTCATCGTTTTCTACCCAGCCCCATCTCTCAATTTTTACAGTACGTTCTTCCCAGCCGGGGACGCTTTCGAATAGTGGATCATATGATCTAAGTGGATCAGGAAAAGCCCCTTCATCTGGGACACCATACTCTACTAAGTAATCAGCGGCATGTGAGACATTTACGCCCCATCTACAAGTCCCGCCCGGGTAAAAAAACAGATGCGCCTCAGAGAGATCGCACTCGAATGGATAGCCAACTTTATACTGAATAATCGTCTCAAGGGCTGCGACTAATCCATATGCTTCACAACTGGGACATTGGCCTTGAGTTTTTATCGATGTAGTAAAATCTGTACCGTTAATGTCCCGCCAATTGAAATAATCGGGTAGATCGGACATCTCTGTAGTGCTTTCTGATTGGACAAGTTCAGCAGTTGAAGGTAATATGTTTACCATCAACATTATAATAAATATTGATATGATTTTCTTCATAATCGTCTTCCTCCTTTTTTCTAATATGCATCTGTTATTATATAAAAATTTGTATAAAGACAGACTGGTTTTTTCTAATTCTCTATGATTTGCTGGTACTGATGTTTTGGGGGAAGCGTGGGGGAGCGCGATTACCAATTATCTACATAAGTATCCAATCAACTGGTCAACACCAGCAGGGTGGGATTATGCCATAGATGCAAAAACAGTGCAACAATGGATACTATTGGGAGATCCTAGTTTGAAAATCGGTGGCTATCCACAATAGCCCATCTAAAACATCCTTGGAATAAGTGACATTCTCCCCGCCATAAATGGCGGGGCTTCATGTGGCCGGTAGCCCTTG
>CAZYFW010000048.1:0-9494 GCA_964646685.1 uncultured Thermoplasmatales archaeon | reverse complement strand
CACCACAACATTCAATGAACATAACTGACGGGCCCATTTCCATATCGGAAACAGACCTCACATTATAATATCCCTGATTTATTAATGGTGTTCCAAATGGCATAAATGGGACAAAACGATCAAGCATTTGATAGATAATGAATGGTCCTCCAATGCTATTCATCATAATATCTCCATGTTCATAACCAAACCATATCCCATGAGCATTAGAAAGAATGATATTGCTTTCTTCCTGCAGCTCTTCTCCTCTAATTCCCGAATCATCACCTAAGGCTTTTGTCCACCAGTCTAAGCTTAAAAGTTTATCAACACTTTCAAAACCCTGTGCAAGTTTTACCAGCGTTTTTGGGAACAAAAGACGGTTCAATAAGCCATCGGTTTTAATCATACGAAGCGCTTCACTACTATATCCTTCCCTTTGTGCCTGACCACGTTCAGCGGTCTCTACGTCAAAACCGGCATCTCTTAAATTATTGGCTGTACGCATGGTAAGGAAATGTTCTTCCCCTGTTGGGAATTTCATCGGCTCGTCTTTACCAAGAATCTTGTAAACAGTATTAAAAATTGGGAGTCTTTGGAATTCTAACCCTGCACCAGACATAACAACTGCCTTGTCCTTCCAGTCGCCCATATCATCAATGATATCATAATAAAAAGCAGTTCTTGCAATCAATGCACTTGCATCTTGAACATCCCAACATGCAATCCTTCCAACGATGTTTTCTACCTCTGGAAATCCTGTTGGAGAAAATAAATCATCCTCTACGTGATTGGGATCATATGGCTGCATTGAATATAGCTCAGGATCAATATTACCATAAATAAAGTCGCTTGGGCAGTTTGTACCATAAGTCTTATCTCTATGATCATATGGATCACTATGCGGACTTCGATAGAAATATTGTGGTACCATTGTGGTATCGCCAACCAATGCAATATATATTGGCTCTGCCTGACAATATTTTGTTAGATATTCGACTGATTCGGTAGTGTCTATTGCAGTAATCTTTGATAAGAGTGCGTTAATAGGTACGTGAATTTTTTCATAGACGTGTTGATTAAGAAGTGGTATCAATATTGCATTTTTCTTAATCATTGTTGAACCTGGCATATTTTTACCTTTGAAAACCTTATCATCATCATTTACGAAAGCAAATTCGGGTTTAGCAAAAACGATACCTTCGTGATAGGCGGTGAGATATGGAGCAACAGATGAAAGTTGATTCATTAATGGATAGTATGGATCTTCGAGTTTTTCAGCTGTAACTGTAACTTCATATTCTGCCTGGTCAAGAACTGTAAAATCAGCACTGGCTGTAAAGGATAATTCTTCTCCACCCATGTCATATAATACATCCTCATAATGGAACTGGTCATATTCTATGTTACCATTGGAATCTCTTACCGCAGGACTGGCCGAAGATCGGCAATATCCTATAAAGCCACCACCGAAAACAACACTGTCACCAAACATCTCAACGTGAGATGGGTCTTCAAGATTTTTGAAATCCACTTTTACAAGAGCATATTTATAGTCCTTTGGAATAGTGAACTTAAAGGTTTTTTCACCTCTAGATAAATATTTTAAGATACCAGATGGTAACGCATTTCCTCCCGTGAGAACTCCAGAGTCTGATAATAGAATTTCTTCCTCTAAAACCTCTGGTGCCCATGCATCCCTTGGGTTTGCTATTGTAATATATTTGACACCGCCAAACTTCTCCATGACCAATTCTATGGACGCGTCAACAATTTCGTCAACATCTTCGAACTTAATGTAGTCTCCATAACCATCGATATCGCCACAAACGAGTGAACAAGTGACACCGAGATTATCTAGAACGGTTTTTACTTCTTGATCAACTTCATCGGTTACAATAACAGGTATACCAAGATAAGAAGCAAGCGGGGTTGCTACAACACCCAAATTATAGCCTGTTTCATTATCTTCAATCAACAATACCGAATCGCTGCTCTCCCAGTATTTTTCAGCAATATAAAGAGAATATTCCTTTGGAGATTTGGCATCATGAATTTCATTAATTGGCTCAATTCCTATCTGGTTTGTTACCGTTTGAATCGCACTAGATGTATCTACAGTATTTTTTATGTATAGTGGGGCAATATATTGCATACCTTCCCAATCATAATGAATTGTCACGGGTGTTACAATTAATGCATTAAATGGGCAACTATCAGAGATGGTAAGTGCACCTGGCTCGACTGCATAGTTGCTAGAAACACTAAAAAAGTCTTCTATTTCTGCGTAACTTTCCTCTGTTTCTCCAGAATCCCAATTATAGATTCCAATGGATGCGATAATTAATACTACTACTCCTAATATTACCACTAGCTTATCATTCTTCTTCATATTTTATTCCCCATGTAGTATAATAATGTGCTACAACATGAATATTTACATCTTTCTATATAATGTTTTCTATTATATTGCCAAACCTTAAATACTCATTAGTATGTGAAGAGTAAGAAGGTTTTGAAATAGTATGCAAACCGCTTTGAAATATTTGGTTTAAATGATATTGCATTTTATAACTCATCATTCTTAAGTGAAGAAATTAAAAAACATAAAGTCTAATAAGCCCATACTTTTAATAAGTAAATACTTTATTACCGAGAATCGGGAGTATGCGATTATGGTAGAAGAAGAAATGTCGCAACAGATAACGGATCAAATAAACAGATTACAACAAATGAGAATGCAACTACAAATGATTATGCAACAGCGTCAACAAGTAGAAATAAGATTAAAAGAAATCGAAGATGCAATAGAGGAATTAGAAAAAGCTGATGCTAAAACTCCAATCTATAAAAGTGTAGGTGCAATTCTGATTAAAACAAAAGGCAAAAGTGAAATAACGAAAGAATTAAAATCGAACAAGGAATCGTTAGATATTCGTAAGACAACACTTGAAAAACAAGAAGGAAGGACTAAAGAGAAGCTTAATGAATTGCAAAGTAAAGTACAGAATGCTTTGAATATTAGCGGCCAAGATAAGAGTGATTGAAGCCTAATTGATTCATATGTTTAAGAAAAAATATTATTCTGCCCGTTATGATTTCAAGACTGATTTTTTCTGCAAATTTACATTATTTTTAGGTGCAGTCCTACTAGCAATCTATCTTTTGGCAAAAATTATAGCTCTTACTATTGGAAATCAGGATGTACGCATCATTCAAGTCATCTATGAATTTTCGCAATCCAATTCAGCTGAGACAGTTCTTGCATTTTCGCTCATACTTATTGCAATTGGACTTATGTTATACTTTTTGCATTGTCAATTTGCAAAATTAGCCAAAATTGCTGAGGAAATTGAAAAAGATGAAGAAATAGAATGATTTTTACCTATTTTCCAAATCTTCGTTTTCTTTGTTGGCATGTCGTGATTGCTTTAAGAAAATCTCTTTTTTGGAATGCCGGCCAGAACACATCTGAAAAATAAAGTTCTGAATATGCTAATTGCCAGAGTAAAAAATTTGACATTCTTTCTTCCCCTGAGGTTCTGAGAATTATATCTGGATCTGGCAATCCATTAGTGTATAAGTATTTCGATACAGTAAGTTCTGTTATATCTTCTATTTTTATGGCTCCTGTTTTGACATCGTTTGCTATTTTTTGTATTGCGTTAATGATTTCTTCTCTTCCACCATAGGCAAGTGCAATATTCAGAGAGTGTTTATCATAGTCTTTTGTTTCGTCAACAACATATTGGGCCGATGATCTAATATCCTCTGGCAGTGTTTCCAGATTTCCTAGTATTCTTACACGAACTTTATTCTTGTGAATACGTGAATCTTTTGTTGCTCGTTCAAGTTCGTTTTTACAAAGATCCATAAGCGCCTTTACTTCATTATTACTTCGTGAGAAATTTTCTGTTGAAAAAGCATATAATGTAAGATTTTCTATGCCCAATTCAAAGCACCATTCGAGAACATCTTCTATCTTATCTCTTCCAAAAAAATGACCGGCCTCCGGATATAAATCAAAGCTTTTTGCAAAACGACGGTTTCCATCCATGATAATAGCAATATGTTTCGGTACCGGATGTTGTTTTATCTGTTGGATTAGTTTGTAATCTTTAAATTTATTCGTTTTTTTTGTGATATAGTTGTAAACATCAGATTTGTAAATCATAGTAGTAATTTTTCTTACAACATTGCTGTGTATGGCATACTCTTCCATTTTATCAAGTTGTTTTTCAGCAAGTGATTTCAGTGATGGTTTTTTTGATGGTATACAGGTTCCCCCACAACCATGATATTATCCCTAGTTTATATATCTTAAGATTGATTATTGTGTTGTTTTATTGTGTTGTTTTATTGTGTTGTTTTATTTTCACAGATAGCCTTTTATAACAAAAAGATATTTCGACTCCCTGCATTTGAAAGGTGATACCCTGGGAAACATAAGACCTACATACATAAAAAATATAGCAATAGAGCTTGTTAAAAAATATCCAAATCAATTCAAACATGGTGATTTTCAACACAACAAAGCAAAGGTTACAGAGTTAAGCGATGTCGATAGCAAACTACTAAGGAATCGTATCGCGGGGTATGCAACGAGATATCTTGCATCTCAGAAAAAAGGAAAGACTACTCAACCCGTTTCTGAGTAACAACCCAATATTTATTTTAAGGAGGCGAATCTGCAGTTTGGGTGAATTTATAAAAAATATCGAAAAAGCTATAGCCAATCTGCAGAATGGAAAATTTATTCTGATTTATGATGATGACAGTAGGGAAGGAGAAACTGATCTAGTTATAGCTTCTGAATTTGCCACCCCGGAATCAATAAGAACAATGAGAAAAGATGGCGGTGGGCTCATTTTCCTTATGACTTCAAAAGATATCGCAAATAAGTTGAAACTTCCATTTTTAGCAGATATGTATTCAGATATTAACGACAAATATCCTGTTTTAAAGGAACTTATCCCAAATGACATACCCTACGATACAAAGTCTTCGTTTTCACTCTATATCAACCACAGAAATACTTTCACAGGTATAACTGACATCGATCGTAGTTTAACCATGAAGGGATTTGCTAAATTGACAAAAAAAATTGCAAATCTAGATGATGGTTATGCAACCCAGTTATTTGGAAAGGAGTTTAGATCCCCGGGGCATGTTCCAATTTGTGTTGCAGCAGAAAAACTCCTCGATACAAGAAGAGGGCATACCGAACTTGTTATATCTATGACGAAAATGGCAGAGCTTACTCCTGCAGGAAGTGGCTGTGAAATCATGGGTGATGATGGCAGGGCATTATCTAAAGATAAAGCAAAAGAGTATGCCGATGAATATGATCTTGTTTTTTTAGAAGGAAAAGAAATAATCGAAGCGTGGAAAAAATGGTCAGAGTAATGGCAACTGGAACATTTGATTTACTTCATATTGGTCATATCTATTTCCTAAAAGAAGCAAAAAAGTTGGGTGATAGACTAGTAGTTGTCGTTGCGCGTGATTCTACAGTAAGAAAACTAAAACATGAACCGGTGACCTCTGAAAAAATGAGAGTCAAGCTAATCAAAGAACTCAAAATTGTTGATGAGGCGGTCCTAGGTTATGAAAAAGACATTTACGCTGTTGTTGAAGAAGTGAAACCAGACATTATTGCGCTAGGTTATGATCAAATTCATGATGAAAATAAGATAAAACAGGAACTGAAGAAACGGAATATGAGTGTCAAGGTTGTTAGACTACCAGAGTACACCGGCATGGAAGATTTGAATGGCACTCGCAAAATCATTGGTAAAATTATTGCTGCGTATGAATTTCAAAAAGTAATGGAGAAAATCGAAGAAAAATGAAAAAAATAGGGATTGCAGACACTACATTTGCAAGGCACGATATGGCAAAGGCAGCCATCAATGAATTGCAATCAAAAAGAACTGGATTTAAAATACTACATTACACAGTGCCAGGAATGAAAGATTTACCCGTAGCTTGTAAAAAACTGTTTGAAGAACAAGATTGTGATATCGTGATGGCATTAGGTATGCCTGGCCCTAAGCCAATTGACAAGCAATGTGCACATGAGGCGAGTATGGGGCTCATCCAGACGCAATTACTATGTAATAAACATATCATAGAAGTCTTTGTTCATGAAGAGGAAACCGAGGATGAAAAGGAATTGGAATGGCTTGCAGAACAAAGAACACGTGAGCATGCTCTCAACGTTTTAGATTTATTATTCAAACCAGAAAATCTATCAAAGAATGTGGGCAAAGGTTTAAGACAAGGATTTGAAGATGCAGGATCGTTAAGAAAATAGGGGGAAAATATATGGCAAAAAATGAGAAAATGAGAATAGGCGCGGTTGTCTCAGAATTTAATTATGATATTACTATGATGATGTACGAGCGCGCAAAGGAACATGCAAAGTTTCTCGGAGCAGATATAACTGAAACCATCAAGGTTCCTGGTGTGTTTGACATGGGCCTTGCAATCAAAAAACTCCTGGAAAGAAAAGATATCGATGGAGTAGTAACCATAGGTGCAGTAATTGAAGGTGAAACCGAACATGATGATATAGTCATTCAGCATGCTGCACGTAAGATCGCTGATCTTTCTCTGGAATATAACAAACCAGTGGGACTTGGTATTTCTGGACCGGGCATGACTCGATTACAAGCAGAATCTCGAATAGAGAGAGCAAAAGTCGCAGTTGAATCAGTCGTAAAACTATATAGAATACTTTAGTAAAACATTTTTTACTCTTTTTTTCCTTTATCAATCATTTTAAAAATAGATGGCAAGTGAATTGTGTAAGTGCCGTCCTTTTGTATTATGATTGGCTCTTCTTCTAAAAGTCCTTTAAGATCTATCTTATATTTTCCAGGTTGTTCAATGTTAATAGTTTCTGGGGCGTGAAATTTTTCTGCCTCTGATTCAATTTTTTTAATGGCTTCCGCCCGGTATGAATCGTCGGTTATCCTGTCAATATCTTCTTTTTTATCTGGCAAAACACTTTTGTCAGCAAGGTGTTTTTCCAGGGCCTTACGAACATCTTTTGGTTTAAGAGTCACCCATTTTCCTGATTTATCAATAACATCATTGTTTTCTGACCCCAACAAATCCATGATTTTGGAGTGGATGTCTTCCCCAACTTCAGCAGTTATCACATTTCGTTCTTCTTCATTTAAAGGCGTTTTAGTGAAAAAAAATCGGTTTCCACCACAATCAGGGCAACCTTTTAGCAACTGAGAAGAGCCTTCTTCAAATATTAGACCGCATTTCAGACATTGATGAGGCATCTCTATTTGGCTCCTTTTCCAGGAATGATTATGGTTTGAATAATATTGCTGTCTTTTCGGACAGTTCTCAACAGATGAGCAGGGCCAATCATGGTCATCCGTGGTTTTTTGATCATACCAAGCATTTTTTGAATAAAGGTTGGTCTATCTTCAGTGTAACCTTCCATCTCAATTCCAATAAAGGTATCGTGTTCTATTTCTTTCATAGTACCCTCGATCAGATTTGTTTGCTCCATCGGTGTAAGGCCATGCTCCAATACCAATATCTTTCCTTTCTGAACCTCTTTGAGAATGAACTTCAATTTTTCATCAGAGGAAAGTTCGTCAAGCTTCTGACGAGATATCAAGTTAACTGAAATTCCATTGTCTGTTTTTGTCACGTCCTTACCTCCTCTTTTTTCGTTTTTTACCGAAATGAGATATCATTTGAGTGTACAGATTATCTGAGTTGTATCCAGTTAATGCACTAATTGGCACAACAGGATGTTGAGGGAATGCTGATTTCAATGTTGCAGGGCTTGATTCTTCCATATCAATTTTATTTGCTGCAATTAAAACAGGGAGGTTTCGTGCTTCAAGATTTCCTAGAATGGTGACGTTTACCTGAGTAAAAGGATCCTGCGTTGAATCCATAACAAGTAGTACGCCGTCAATACCCTCAAGCCATTTTATAGATTCGATAACTCCTTCCGTTGCTTCTTTTGCTCGTCGTTTTGACTCTTCTTTGGTTAATCCATAGGTGTTCATAAATTCTTTAAAATCAACTTTAGTAGCGATTCCAGGGGTATCTACAATGTCCATAAAAAGAGATGAATTGCCATTTTCCACCTTCACATCTTTTTTCCATTTTGCCCTTCTTGTTTCATGTGGAATTTCGGAGACGCTACCCATGATGTCTCCAGTCCAATCTCTAAGAATGCGGTTTGCCAACGTCGTTTTTCCAACATTTGGTGGTCCATATATTCCTATTTTCGCATGTTTTTTACCGAATATTCTTTGAATAATAGATGAAAAACTACCTCTTCCAAATAATCCCATCAGATTACTCCTCCTAGCAACTAGGTCAAGTGCAAAAATAGTATATTGATAGTAGTTTATTAGTTTAATGGTAATATTAAAACATGTGGAAAATAATAATTTTACTTGTGTGAATATTATTAAAAAATTAATAAATTAAATGACAACCCTTATATATCCACAGATTTATTCCTGATAGCTTAACTTATTGGGGGGCAGAATAATTATGACTGAAGAAAATATGAAGGAAGGAAACGTGGAACAGGTAGGTTCCATTAAAGAGCGATTGCAACATGTCGCAAGTGAAATTGATACAATTAAAAATTCATTTTCTAAAAGCACCGAAGATCTTTCAAGAGTCCAGAATATGTTGAATGTCGGTGGTCTAGAAGAAATCAGTGGAGTCATTGAACAATTTGAGGGTAGACTCACCGAAGCCGAGAAAAAAAGAGAAGAAGCTGCCGAAGGGGCAAAAAAATATAGTGAAGAATTGGAAAAAGAAAAAGAGCGGCTTATCAAACTCTGGGATGCATACAAGAATCAGGAAGAAGAACTTTCCAGTACTGAAAAGAGAATTTTGGAGTATGAAGAACGCGCACGAATGGCTGAGGTATCGAAGAAGCAATTGGAAGATGATCTTACAGCCAGAATGAACACCTTAACACAAAAACTAGAAGAGAATGAAGGTAAAGCCAATCAGTTTGATGAGTATAAACAACGATGTGAAGAATTTGATGGTATCCGCAATTGTTTGGAAGAGGAAAAAAGAGATCTAAATGGCCAGATTAACAAAAAGGATATGACCATTAACTCACTACAGCAAAAAATAGAAAAATTAAAAACACACGAAAGTTACGCACAATATAAAGAGAAATACGATGAGATTTCAGCTGAATACGAAAAAGAAAAAGAACGGTTGACCAAACTATATCAACTATACGAAGAAACAGATACAGAATGCAAAAGACTCAAAGAGGAAAATGCAAAATGGAGCGATTGGTATAACTCAAAAATGTCAATATTTAACCAATTATTTACAAATATTCAATACAAAAAAAGAAAAAACACCCTCTTTCTTACTTCTCCTACAATTGGGGGATGAGAATTCTTTAAATACAGGATTTTAATAACCTATAAAAAAACAGAGGTGTTGTTATAGTGAGAAGTATTTATGCGAACAGCACTTTTGCTCTATTAATA
>CAZYFW010000047.1:0-9627 GCA_964646685.1 uncultured Thermoplasmatales archaeon | reverse complement strand
GCTTTTCATCTGCGGGCCTTACACTATCGTTTCAGTCCGCGCAGTATTCCCAGCCGATTGTATAAAATAGTTTTTTCAGAAAATTATTTTATATACTACTTCTTACTTTACGAGTGAGGTGTTGGTTTGGTAAACCTAGCTACAAAAATTGCTTCTTTGAATCTACGGAATCCAACAATATTGGCATCTGGGCTAATGGATGAAGATGCAGGGAGTATGAAGCGAATTTTTTCATGTGGTGCTGCAGGGATTGTAACTAAGTCTATTGGCTTACAGCCAAGAAAAGGATATCCAAATCCAACTTTGGTTGAATTGGAATGTGGCATCCTTAATGCTATGGGACTTCCAAATCCAGGAATAAAAGAATTTGGTGACGAAATTAAGCAGTTAAAAAAAGCAAAAATTCCTGTTATTGGTAGTATTTTTGGATCGAACTCTAAAGAATTTGTTGAACTGGGAAAACAGATGCAAAACTATGGCGCAGATGCATTAGAATTGAATCTGAGTTGTCCACATGCAAAAGGCTATGGATTGGAAATAGGATCAGACTGTAAACTAGTGAAAGAGATAACTTCTAGTGTGAAAGTATCAACTAACATCCCGGTTTTTGTTAAAATATCTCCGAATCTACCTAATATCAGCGAAGTCGCAAAGGCAGCAGAAGATGGAAATGCAGATGGAGTGGTAGCAATTAATACAGTAAAAGCAATGAAAATTGATTTGGAACTAAAAATGCCAGTATTGGCTAACAAGATTGGAGGATACTCCGGAAAAGCAATAAAACCAATTGGTGTACGCTGTGTATACGAAATTGCACAACAAGTAGACATTCCAATCATTGGGGTTGGTGGCATTACAAACGGTGGAGATATTTTAGAATACATTATGGCGGGGGCCTCAGCTGTACAAATTGGATCTGGAATATATTATAGAGATATTGACATCTTTAAAACCGTCTGTGATGAACTAGAACAATGGATGAATGATCATGGATATAAAGACATATCAGAACTTATTGGAGTCGCCCACCAATGAATTATCCACATATTGCCAAAATAGTTGATACAAAAAAAGAAACAAAAGATATAAAAACAATTTTGTTCGGGCATCCTGAAAATACAAATCCTGGCCAATTTTTTATGATCTGGATACCTGGCGTTGACGAAATACCGATGAGCGTTTCATATATTGATCATGAAATTAAAGGCATAACATTTAGAGATGTTGGAGAGGCGACACATGCTCTCTTTGGTTTAAAGAAAGGAGATAAAATTGGAATTCGTGGGCCATATGGAAATGAGTTTAAACTGGAAGGAAAGCACATTCTCTTTGTTGGTGGTGGAACTGGTATTGCTATGCTTGTGCCGGCAATTGAAGAAGCGTTAAGTAAAAAAATATCGGCGACAGTCATTATTGGAGTTAAAACAAAAAATGAAGTTTTCTTTGAAAAGATGTTGAAAGATAAAGGTGCTGAAGTTCACATTTCTACAGATGACGGTTCCCAAGGAAATAAAGGGTTTGCATCAGATTTAGCAAAAGACTTACTCAAAAGACAAGATTTTACATCCATTATAACCTGTGGACCAGAACTTATGATGAAAAATCTACTGGATAATTGTGAAAACATACCATTTCAGGCATCTCTGGAACGGTATATGAAATGTGCTGTTGGTCTTTGTGGTCAATGTTGCATCGGAGATGGAATAAGGGTATGCAAGGAAGGGCCTATCTTTGACGGAAAGACATTAAAACACATCCGCGAATTTGGCATGTATAAACGAGATGCATCTGGACGGAAAGTCAAATTTTAAAATAAGCCAATATTATTCCATAAAGGGGAGAAATACGATGAGCGTCTATAGTGGCGAAATAAGCATTCAAACAAATGGGGAAGTAGATATTATTGACATTACCTCAGATGTTCAGACGGAAATTACCAGTTCAAAAATTCAAGAAGGTATTGTCTGTGTTTTTGTGCCAGGATCCACTGGAACAATAACAACAATCGAATATGAGCCAGGGCTGATGAAAGACCTACCACGGGCTCTTGATAAGTTAGCGCCTAAAGGCATTAGCTACGATCACCATGAAACCTGGCATGACGATAATGGCCATTCACATGTTCGGGCAAGCTTGATGGGGCCAAGTACAACATTTCCTATTAAAAATGGTAAAGTTGTTCATGGTACCTGGCAACAAATTGTTTTTGTTGAATTTGATACAAGCCCACGTGACAGGAGAATTATCGTCCAAATTGTAGGGGAGTGAGAATTGTGGATGTATTTGAGGCGATAAAAAAGAGAAGAAGTATTCGAACATATCAAGATAAACCAGTTGAGGAAGATAAGCTAAATCAATTGCTTGAAGCTGCTCGTCTTGCCCCTTCTGCAAAGAATAGACAAAACTGGGTGTTTATTGTCGTAAGAGATAAACAGATAAGGGAACAGCTAGTTTTGGCCTGCAATGGACAGAAGTTTGTTGGAGAAGCCCCTATTGTTATTGCAGGAGTTGCTGATCCTACACTTAAATGGTATCGAATTGACATGGGAATCGCTGTTGAGCATATTGCTCTAGAAGCATTGGAACTTGAACTGGGAACCTGTTGGGTTGGTGCTTTTGATGAAAAAGAAGTTAGTCGTATTCTTAGAGTCCCAAAAGACCATGAAACCGTAATTTTAATAACGATTGGATATCCAAAAGTAACGCCACCGCAAGCGACAAGAAAAAAGACGAATGATATCGTTAGGTGTGAGTTTTATCATTAGACTGTAAAATCAAAGCTGATGTAACTTGCTGTTTCACCGCCATGCAAGATGTATGTGTTTTCTCTTAATGAAAAGCCATAAACAATCAATGTTGCCGATTTGAACGAGTTTGCAGTGTTGAACGATCCTGTTATTCTAACGGTCTTTTCTTTCCATAACGAGATGAGCCCTAAATTTTCCTCTTTTAGTGTTAGTTCGTTCCCTTTCTCATCGCAGAGTACGATTGAGATCGTATTGGCTACAGATAAAAACGATTTTTCAAGATAAACTGTCGCATTCCAATTACATGGTTGAAGTAAAAGAGATTCTTCCAACTCATATTTCAATTCTTGAATCGGCCTTAGTTTGCCAAAAGATGCTTTTACTTTATCTTGTCCCGCACCAGGCTTTTCTAAAGTCAATCTATCAGAACTTAGGTAAAAAGTGTGTTTCTTCGGAATTATACCTAACCTATATTCTATCAAAGTGCTAGATTGGTCATCATCTTCAATATTTAATATTATAGAAAAAATAAGTGGCAATCCTTGTAGATCGAAAATGTTATCAATATCGAATTGACGAGTTGCTGTTACTCCTTTTGAGTCACTGTTATCTTCCCATATCCATTCATAAGAAATGATTTCCCCATCGGAATCATAACTATCCGAAGCATCGAATGTTACTACATCTCCCGCATAAGCAACCGCATCAATCACAGTTAAATCTATGTAGTCAGGTGCAGAAGCAATGGTTCCACCTGTTGAGATAATGGCCACCGGCGTTTCATTTTTTGGAATGGGGTCGATTTGTTTCGTTTCTTCCTTAGTTGTACACCCTGATAAGACAGCAGATGCAATGAATATGGTCAATAGCACAATAGTAATTTTTCTATGCACGGTCATTCACCAATATGTAGTCAATATTTATATTTAATGGTATTATATATAAATCTTTTTTTACAATAGGTATCTTTTTGTTTGTTAAAGGTTATATATAACAAACATAATAAATAAAGAAATATAATTACTTAACATGGGGGGCAAATGCCCATTCGTAAAGCGATAATAGCAACCATTATACTTGTTCTCTTAATATTTCCAGTGTATACTATATCTGTTTCTTCAGGAGGTGACTCTCTTCCGCCATGGCGAAAGGAATGGGCATACAGACAAGAATTGGCGACACCCATATCAACAGATGGCCTTTTTGCAAAGTTTCAACCTATTGATATAAGAGTCGAGTTCGATCATCCATGCTGGGCAAGAGATGAAATAGTGCATTCGATTCGGGTGTGCTGCTGGGATGGATATGACTGGTATGAACTTGATTCTCAAATATATGATTTGTCGTGCACAGATAACAACCATATATTTGCATGCAGTCTCGTTTTTCTCATACCAGAACTAGCCGATGGTAATGAACGGTACTTTGTATATTATGATGATAACGAAAAATCTGCGGCAGGTTATACAGATCATGTTAGCATCGAAGATGCATATTTTTATTATGAACCAATATCTGGAGTTGCTGCAGAAGGGAATTATTACCAGATTGAAGAAGATGGATTTTATGTTTATGGCATAGGCCAAAAGGGAGAAGTAATGAATCGCCAATTCTCCCAAGTCATTATCAAAGAGAAAATTGAAACTACAGAATTTGATGCGCTCGATTCAGATCAAATCGCTTCGTTTTCTTTTTCCTATCATCAGGGAATCGAAGATAAGGATGAAGTTTCATCTGATCAGGTGCTTATCTCCAAAGACATCATGGTCGATGGAAATCTTATGGTAGAATTTGGCATTGCTAGCGAGTCTGAAGGAAAAGCTCTTTGTACGACAAACATTTACAAATATTATTATTGTCCAACCAAAGAAAAACGAATTTGCGTTCATGTAAAACATGAGGTTTTGAAAGAATGTAGAGTCAAGGGAATTGAAAACGTTGATGGAAGGTATGGTGCATTAGCATCTTTCAAAGGTAGAAGTGCTCGAGTTCAATCAATGCGTTTTGGAGAAATATTGCCCTTTTTACATATCTATGGAGAAAATGGAAACATTAGGGAATATCCTATAGGTTTAAATCCACAAAGCAAAGAACGGGAGTGGATCGTGTCCTATAAAGATGATTGCGATATTGGAAAAGATGCATGGCTTTCTTATGATGAAGGCAAAAGTGGAAAGGCTCATGCAATTATTTTTTCCTCAAATGAACATATAGTCAAGTCTGGGGAAGGAGAGAGAGATGGAATACAAGTAAAGGTAGCAGAAAGAGAATACCTTGATATCTTGGGAACGGAGGTAGATTATGCAGCAATTAATTTTGGAAGAAATTCTTTTGAAGTAGGCGGATCTCATGATTTAGAAATTCCAAAAAATTTTGTTGTTGAATTCGATGCAGAGTTTTTTACTACAGATGAAAACGGATATGAAGGTGTTATTGAAGAAGCTGAAATATTTCAGAATCTTATTAAAAATAGACACCGAAAAGAAGCGGATGGCTTTGAAGGAGAAGGCGGCATTCATACTTTGACAGTTATTCCACAAGTTACTGGACAACTGCTGTCATATCCTCGAATATTCGAAACTACTGGTGGCAACTCACCTGTAACATGGGTGGAGCTCTATAAAGAGGATACATTGATAGATTCGGGCCGAGTTATGAAGTGGTTTCTTTGCCCTCAAAAAATAAAATTCAGAAACCTTTATCCTGGAGAATATCTTGTCAAAGTTTATCGTAAAATTGGGAATTTTACCAAGAGATATATCGGGGTTGAACCAGTCACAATCAATGGAGATAAAATCCTTGGTATTTATTGTACCTGGCAAAAAACCATTAGAATCATTCATCACGATCAATATGGAAAAGGTATAAAAGATATTGAGTTTCTACTATCAAAAAAGAACACTGTCATAGAGAAGAACATCACAACTAATATTGATGAAGTAGCATTAACTATCCCATTCAGTTTTTCTAATCCATATACATTGAAAGGATTTTACAAAGGCTTTCTTGTATGCAATCAGGAAATACCAGCGATGGGGAAGGAAATAGATGTAATCTTTGATATCTATGATTTAAAAGTTGAAATTACAGATTATCTGGGTTTCTATCCGGGGGTTGACATTAAACCATTTTTAACAAGTGCAGCAATGAATACAACCTTTGAAATAATGCCAGACGTAAATGAATTTGGAAAATTAGTTTTTAAAAATCTACCATCTGCAGCTTATCAATTCCATATGTCATATGGTAGCTATTCTGATGAAAGAATCGTAGAAGTTCCCATGGCCGAAAAATCCATTGCCATCAAATTTCCAGTCATCTTTGATCTAGAAATATATCTATGTGATTCTTATGGCACACCACTTGAAGACGGAAACCAAAATATAGATATCATGAGAAACGGGCGGATTGTAGCTTATTCTGCAGATTCCGACAAAGTAATTGCTTTACCTCCCGGAGATTATACAATTAAAGCATATTTAGAAGGGAACCTAATAGCATTGAAGCATATGCAAGTAACTGGTGATAAAACAGTAAAAATTGCCACCACAATAGAACCATCTTTACCGACAATATTGACTATTTTAGTTTTCATATTTATAGGCGAAATTCTTGTATTGCTTCTCATTAAAAAAGTCTCTTTAAACACCTTTTTGAAAATGATAGCCATGTCCCTAATCCTTTTTTCTTTATTTCAACCGTGGTGGATTCTGACAGCCTCAAGTGATGCAGGTCTTGCAAGTAAAACAAGTGAGATGTTCATTTTTCCACAAACAATGATAGATACTACAGTGTATAGAGGTGTTCCATATTTGGATATTGCAACCATTCCAGAATTGTTTACTAATTTCCTTGGCATATTATTGATTATCGTTTGTTCAGGATTTGTTCTATTGGGCATGAGTTTCATACCAAACATTGTGTTAAAAAGGCGATTTTCTCCTGTATTGATTTTTTCAAGTATTTTATTTTTAACATTGGTAGTTATTGCATTTTTATTTGGAATGTCATTGTTATGCGAAATTAGTCTTGGAAGTCTGATCGGTGAAGGCATGTTGGATGTTCTTCTGCCCAATTGTGAAACAACATACATGTCTGCTCAATGGGGGCTTGGGATCGGATTTTATCTCTGCGTATTTTCAGCCTTGGTTGCATTGACCAGTGGGATTATGGATTTTCTTCCAAAAAAACATTGGCCAAAAACACTTCTTAAAAAAATGAAAAAATTCTAGAGATTTGACAACTCTTTTAATCGATTTACACCATCCACATTTTTTATTATTTTGCACACCAGCTCAGGAACAAGATCTTCCCATTGTTCGTCGTTTATAATCCTTTTTCGTATTTCATTCCCAGAATATTTATCTCTATCGTATATTGGTGTTTTTTTGACAATATATCCCTTTTCTGAAAATAGACGTTTTGTCAGAGAACTGTTTGAAAGCACAATGTCAAAATTTGGAATAATTGATGTCACATGAGATACCCATTTAGGATAATTGTGAATATCTGGAATTAGAAATATCGAATAATTTGTTATCCCTTCACATTCAAGAGCTTTCTCAATCATCAATGCTCGTTCATCTGAAGTAAACGGATTTTCTAATTTGTGGCCATATTGTGAAGAGCCCATACCAATAATAACTTCATCGTATTCTTTAGAAGCGTGTTGTATGATTTGTAAATGCCCCTTGTGCAATGGTTGAAACCGTCCAATGAATAAAGCTTTCATGATCTACAAAAAGAATACGCCGAGTTAATATAAAACATTACCTTATTTCTTCTGTGATGCAGTAGGCCTTCAATTAATTGATGGGGGGCTTATAATCTTTTTTTCTGATTCGAGTTCTACTTTTCCGCTAACTTTTGGTGGTTTCATGTTCTTGAGTTTTTTCAGTAGTTTTTTCTTACCCTCTCCAACAAGTGCATGTTCAATAACATCACTCAATGTTTCTACTGGGACAACCTCAATAATATCCTTGAATTTATCTTCTATAAGAACATCCCTCATGTTTGATTTAGGTATGATTACCTTTTTAATACCTGCATTTGCTGCTGCTTCTACTTTTGCAGTTACACCACCAATTGGAAGTACCGTTCCTCGTATACTGAGAGATCCCGTCATCGCAACATCTTGTCGTACCGGAACGCCTTCCATTGCTGAAATGACTGCAGTAATTACAGACAAGCTTGCCGAGTCCCCCTCCAATCCTTCATAGGTTCCAATAAATTGAATGTGAATATCGTGTCTAGAGATGTCTCTCCCCATATATTTTTTAATGATGGCAGAAATATTAAGTACTGACTCTTTAGCTATTTCGCCGAGTTTTCCAGTAGCGATTACGCGTCCCTCTGATTGAGATCCTGCTGGAGTTACTTCTGCAACTATAGGCAGTACCAGACCGCTAAACTCACTCATGGATGGGTCAGCAGAATGAACTGCAAGACCATTGACGACCCCAATTTCTACCCCAGTTGTTTTGAATGAACGATAATCTTTACGGTGTTCAATGGCGCGGTCAACGACTTGCTGCTCGAGAGATTTTGCAATTTTCTTTGCTTGTAAAACATGATCTTGCGTGACAATTTTGTCTCCTTTTTCATAGGCAACATCTCCAGCAGCCCGAACCAAACCTCCCAATTCTCTAAGACGGAGAGATAACTTTCCTTTACGTCCTGCTCGACGCTGGTCTTCATGAATAATTTCAGCAACTGCGTTCTTATCAAAATGAGGGATTCTTCCATCCTTTTGTACTTCTTGGGCAACAAACCTGATGAGCTTTGTTCTATTTTCATCGTTGTCGTCCATGGTACTGTTCAAATAGATCTCATATCCATATCCTCGAATTCTTGAACGTAATGCAGGATGCATTCCTCTAAGGGCATCCAAATTACCAGCAGATACCAAAATAAAATCACATGATACAGGTTCAGTTTTTACCATCGCACCAAAACTACGTTCGGACTGCCCAGTAATCTGAAACTTTTTCTCCTGGATTGCCGTAAGAAGATGCTGTTGGGATGGTAAACTCAGAGTATTAATCTCATCAATATATAGCACGCCTTTGTGGGCTCGGTGAATAGCGCCTGCTTCAACAAGCTGATGCGGAGGGGTCTCTAATCCGGCTGATTGAAATGGATCGTGCCTTACATCTCCCAATAAAGCACCAGAATGCGCAGCAGTAGCATCAATAAATGGCGGCAAATCAGTTTTTTCGTGAGCCACTAGTATCTTAGGAACTTGGTTCATGGTGCCACGTTGTGTTAGTGCACCTCTCGAAAAAACGAGGAAAATCATAAAAGCAATAAGAGCGCCAAAAATCAAATATTCAATATGGACTTCACCGACACCTGTAAACAGAGGATAAAATGCAGCAAAAGCTGCAAGCAATACAACCATAAGAACAAATGTTATGATCATACTACTCTGTTGTTCCTTCTTTTTCTTTGCTTCGCTCCGTTGAGCTTTTACAATCTCTTTAGCCTTTCCACCAGGAACAACCCTTATTTGTGGCATATTTGAATCGTCATTATTTGGATAAGCAATGATGTCTTCCAATTCTTCTTTTGGTAAAAATACCGTCATTGCTCGAGCGACCATTGATTTTCCAGTTCCAGGATCGCCAATCAACATCACATGACGTTTCTGCTCTGCTGCTTTCCTCACAATATCAACAGATCTATCTTGTCCAATAACCTGATCCAATAACAGTTCAGGAACCTTGATATCCTTTGTCGTTTTAAATTTCTGAGAAACAATCCATTTATCTATTGATGGCATTTCTTCGTTCTTTTTTGATGTCTGCGTCACTCGGTTCACCATATCAGTAAAGTTCAACCATGTAGGATACATACCATATTTAAACATTTTTCAATATAA
>CAZYFW010000046.1:0-9797 GCA_964646685.1 uncultured Thermoplasmatales archaeon | reverse complement strand
CTATCATTGAAGATGAGTCAATGGCAAAGAAATTTTTTGACTTGGATGATACGCCATCAGATATTTTGGAAACTGTGTTCAACTATAAGGAGCGACAAAAGATACTATCCAAACTTCCACAATATAGTTCATTGCCCCCATTAGCCAAATTTGCTGATCATATTGCACGAACATATAAGACATTTGGAGAGAAAGAAGCTCTTGCTAATATTAAAAAGAGGCAGGACACAACAAAGGCGAAGTCCATCTCTTATGCATTTTTATTGGTGTTTGGCAAGGGCAAGGATAAAAAATGGCAGTATTCGCATGTAGAGATCGAATACGGAGAATTTCTCAAGGAATATGCAAAAAAATTACTTGACTCTGACCCTAAATATTATCATAATGCGTTGCAAGAGTTATTGGCTGCAAGCGGTTCTTCAGAAAACATCGACTCACATAAACTCTAATCTATCGATTAGTTAATAGCGCGTGGGCATTCAAGTTATGAATTGAGATGTCCCAGAGTTTTATCGAGAGAATATTCCATAGATTGTTATCAACAATACTCACAACCTTGCCAATAATCTGATAATTATAAACAGGATAGTCGAGTAGACTGTCACCCACATTCGTGACATGATATTTTTTTATAGCACCGATACAACTTATTGAATAGATTTTGTTGCAGGCGACTATGTCATTTCCATTTCTGTAGAGAATTGTATCTCCTTCATTTAGAGTAAAATCAGGATGGTTTGTTCTTTGAAGTATTAAATAGTCGTCATCGTTTTTAATGCCTCCTATAAACTGTTCATCTATCTGGAAATACACATATTCTTCGGGAGATTCAAATGAATCAAGAAAAACATCCATGCCAATCAATTGTGTTGCAGAGAGAAATGGGAGATTGGCAAGCAAAATAAACACGCAAATCTTTAGTATGTTCTTTGTTTTTCCTTTCATCGATCCTTATCCACCTCTTATGTCTTATTGTGTATCTTGTTAACATTTGTCATATTTTATATATAAAGCTATGGCGTTAAAATGTCAAAATGACAAAATTCCAACTTTTTGGATGAAAAGCAGAATTTCCAATTTTTGTTCCTAATTTAACATCTTGTTAATTTTCTGTTTTTTATATAACACAATAATATAGATTTGCACAGAAAGATTTATAATCTATACAGTTAATTAATAAAACGATAAATATGAATAAAAAAATATTGGGGGTAGTTATTGGGCTGGTTTTGTTACTAACTGTCGTAAATACAGTTATAATGGCCATCCCTATTAAAGCAGCTGTTAATGTACAGAGGAATTCTCTTAACGAGAATTCGATAATCGTCAAAAGCAGTAATCCTGATCCAACTTATGAACTTCTTATAATAGCACCTGAGAAGTTTACCTCGGCGTTGCAACCACTTGTTGTTCATAAGAACGATGTTGCAGGGATTTCAACCATACTTGTAACAACTAGTGAGATTTATGCCGGTGATTATTTCCCGGTAGAGGGTCGTGATAAACCTGAGAAGATCAAATATTTTATAAAGAACGCATATGACGAGTGGGGTATCAAGTATGTTCTCCTGGTAGGTATATATATACCACGTTTTCAAGATTTGCCAGTAAGATATGTCCATAATCAGGATGTTGTAGGGAAGCCCTATGATGAACCCTATTACCTCTCTGATTTATACTATGCTGACCTCTATGACCAATACGGTAATTTCTCAAGTTGGGATACTGATGGTGATGGTATCTTTGGCGAGTGGTATATGCATGAGCCGGCGGATGACTATGACATTGATTTGTATCCTGATGTGTATGTTGGTCGTCTTCCATGCAAATATGTAAATCAAGTTCAAGCAACTGTTAATAAAATAATAACCTATGAGACCAATACATATGGTAAAGATTGGTTTAAAAATATTATTGGAGTATCGGGGGACACTTATATAGATGGCACTTGGTATACTGCTGATGGCACCACATCTTGGAGTTATGATTGGGATACTACTCAGCAGGATGATGGTCGTAATATCACTGATGGTGAGCATATTATTTATGCTCGTTGCTATGACGGTGAAGAGTATTCTAAAGTCGATGCAGTAACAGTATACGTCAATAATGCAATGATAGGCGATCCTGTTGGTTCATTTGAAAAATCAACACAGTCATATCAAGGATCAGATTTAACTGTACAAATCACTTATCCTGGGGAGGGTGATACTGTTTCTGGTACTGTTACGATTACTGGCACTGCTAGTAATCCTGATGGCGATGTAACTCTTGTAGAGGTAGCGTTTGATGGTGGCGGTTGGCGTTTTCCAACTCCAGGCTATGAGGGTGAGGAAAATGTACTTAGGGTTTTTGAAAGCATGTCCAATATTGGTTTTAATCCAACAACGTTGTTTGTATCTGATGGTAGTTTTTCTGGTCCAAAAGATATTAGACGTGAGGTAAATAAAGGAGCCGGATTCTTATACCTTGATGGCCATTCATGTCCTGCTAGTTGGTCGTGTAAAGACGAAGATGGTTGGATTAACGGGATTGGTCTTTTCGACCTGAGCGCATATTTATTCTCTAACCAGGAAAAGCTACCTGTTGCTATTTGGGGTGGATGTCACACTTTTGAATTTGATGTTGGTCCTTGGCAAATTTTTAACGATCCTAATTTCCAGATGCGCGTGACTTGGGTTTGGGAATGTTTGGCTTGGGCCGTTACGAGACTGCCTTATGGTGGTGCCATAGCAGCCATCGGAACTACAGGTTTAGGGCTAACAAAAGAAGATAGAAATGACTGCTGGCAAGAGGATCCTAATGTACTCCCTACAGGAGGATGTAGTGATTATATGTATCCTCAGTTCTTTTACAATTACATCGATGATGGCGGTTCTAGTAGTGGTTCCGATATTCTTCTTGGTGAGATGATGGGTAATACTGTTTCTGATTATCTGGATCATTTCCCAATAGACTGGAGTCAATATGCGACAAATGATTCTGCGGATGATGCGAAGACTGCTCAGCAAACGGTGTTGTTCGGCGATCCTAGTTTGAAGATCGGCGGGTATGACGTTGAGGGTGATAGTTCCGAGTTTGAAGTTGAAGCTGTTGTTGCTAATGTTGAAAGCATTGGTGTAAATGGTTACACAGGTAATCCTGTTCAATCCCAGGGTACTGGCATCTTTGAAAATATTGAATCAGTACCAAATACACCATCTGAGCCTGCATCAGGACCAGATACACCGTTTGGACCTACATCAGGTGAACTAGGAGTGGAATACACGTTTACTGCGCTTGTAACTGGCAGTCCTTCTCAGGATTGGGTATGTTACATATTCGACTGGGGTGGTGATGAAACCTATAGTGACCCAGTTGGACCGCAACCGCAGGGTCAAACTGCTGAGGCAAAGTATGTATGGAGTAGTCCCGGGGAATATCAGGTTAGAGTAAAAGCATGGCTATTGGACACAGAAAATAATGTCTGTGAAGAGACCGATTGGTCAGATTCACTTGTTATAACTATAGGCGATGGAACATCAAATCAGCAAAGCAGTCTGCAATCCACAATCCCATTGTTCTTTCAAATATTGGAGAGGTTGGCAAGTATTAGATAAAGAAAAGTCCTCTCTTTTTTCTTTAAATTAACCTTACAAGTCAACACTTGATTTGAGATCGTAGTTTGAAGTAGGAAAAACACAACATATAATAGAGAAAAAAAGATATTATTTTTTTGATACGAGATTAAGAAGTGTATAAAGTTTTGATAGCAATAAACTTTATACATAAAAAATATATCCTTGTAACGTAAAAATACATATGCACTAAAAGATGGGATGTAGTAAATAATTTATTTCTACTTCTCAATATAGTTAACAATCAATGGTGAAAAAATATGAAAACGATACTTGTAGTAGATGATGAGCCCGACATACGAGACAGTGTAAAAATGATTCTAGAAACTAGGGGTTATAAGGTGCTTACAGCTATTGATGGTGATGATTGTTTAAAGAAATTAAAAGGAGATAAACCGGATTTGATTTTACTTGATATCATGATGCCAGGTACACCAGTTGCTGAAGTGGTTAAAAAAATTAAAAATGTCAAAATTGCATTCATGAGCGTCGTCCGGATTTCCGAGGCAAGAAAAAAAGGTCTTTGCACACAAGATAATATTATCGATTTTATTCAGAAACCGTTTGATGTCGGCGATCTCATTGGGCGGGTTGAGTTAGTCCTTGGCGAGTGAGGAAACCGATAAATTTAAAGGAAAATATACGCGAAGGATGGTGAGATGAGAGAGAGGTGGCATTGGTTTGGATAGTGAAAAGTTTGACTTCAAAAGAATACTACTTTCTAGATTAGATAGAAAACTAACTCTTCTTTTTATCATCGTTGCTTTGGTTGCACCATCTCTTGCCATTTATTATTTCTATATTATGGCAGTCTCTGCTTTACCCGAGCCCATAATTGCTAACCAGGGTGCTTTATTACAAACAGCAGCGATAATGATTATTATTCTTATTGCTGTGGATGCAGGAATTATCGGTTTTTTTGTATCTCGTTCAATCACTAAACCGATCAAAGAACTTTATGGCGCTACCCAAGAAGTTGAGAAAGGAAATTTTAACGTACGGACTGACATTAAGACCCATGATGAGATAGAGGAACTTGGCCATGCATTTAACCTAACAACAGTAGCGTTAGGTAAGATGGCTGAGGAAAGAAAGGAGATTGATTCTGCAAAATCAGAATTTTTAAGTATAACCTCCCATGAGCTACGCAGCCCAATGACACCAATGAAGGCACAATTGCAGATGCTACAAAATGAATATTTTGGGAAGCTTACTAACGCACAAAAAGACAGTTTGAATATCGTGCTTAGAAATGCAGATCGACTTGACAAAATTATCGTTGATTTCTTAGAGATTTCAAGAATTGAAGCCGCTCGCTTAAAATTTTTTTTTAAGGAAACAAATTTGGAAGAAATCATACAAGAAACAGTAGATCTCATGAAAGGGTCTGCCAAAGAAAAGAATGTCAAACTAAAAGTAAATATGAAAAAACTGCCAATTATCGAATTAGACCCTGACCGGGTAAGTCAAGTTCTTAGAAATCTTATCGATAATGCAATAAAGTTTTCTAAAGATAAAAATACAATTGAAATTGCCGCTGAAGCAGAAAAAAATCATATATTGTTAAGTGTAAAGGACCATGGGTGTGGATTGACTCCTGAAAACCAAATGAGGGTTTTTGAACCGTTTTACCAAGTCGAGAAAACATCATGTCGGATACATGGTGGAACCGGATTGGGACTTGCGATTTGTCGAGGCATTGTAGAATCACAAAAAGGTAAAATATGGGTTGAAAGTACACCGGGTGAAGGGTGTACCTTTCATTTTACTATTCCTGTGAAACCGGTGAGAGATATAGAGCCAATAAAGGTACTGTTTTCTCAAAAGGACTCAATCGAAAGAAAACTAAAAAATGCTTTTCAAACTGCACTTGGCCCCTTAGGTATTGGCGAATTTAGTGAATTAAAAAATAAAAACGCCTTATGGAAAGATGATATCCTTGAACACATCGATTCTCTAACCGGACAATATATTCTTACGCCCAGGCAAGGAGAGGATTTCAAAAACACAATAAACACAATCTTCGGCGAAGAAAAAGAAGTTATAAATGAGGAATCAGATACAGGTGCTGGTAGTGGTAAAGGTGAAGTGGTAAAGTGAGATTAAGAACGTTGCTTATCATCATGTGTCTGGCCGTTTCGCTTATTCCAATTGGAATTATTGGTGGAACACAAGGTTTTCAATCTACATCATTGCTGCTAATTGGATTGGTTTTAATTGTTACATTCTTTGTTTCACTTCTCATCTCCTATTTTATTACCAAACCTATTGAGAATTTGACCGAAAGCATCGAAGCGATATCAAAAGGTAAACTTGAAGAAGATCTTGGAAAGAGTGAAATTTATGAGGTCAACAATCTGACTGAATCGCTGAATAGGGTGATGGTAAGTTTAAAACTTGCAATTAATAAAGTCGGTGTAAAGAAGGGAGATATTTTTGAAGAAACGATGAGGGAAAAAAAAGTTGCAGTAGGAAAATATCAAGATTTGTTGTGCAATCTCATTGGTTGGGCATGGGAAATTGATAAGAATGGAGTGTATAAGTTTTGCTCAAAGAATGTTTCAGACATATTGGGTTATCAACCAAATGAGATAATCGGAAAGAGTTTTTTCTATTTCATGCCAACAAATGATGCAAAAAAGTTTAAGCAAATCTTTGTAGAAGCTAGCAAGAAAGGAAAAGAAATAAAGCAATTTGAAAACTGGAACGTATGCAAAGATGGGAAAAAAGTCTGCATGATCACGAATGCTGTTCCATTTTTTGATGAAAATGATCAACTCATAGGTTATCGCGGAGTTGATATTAATATTACTAAAAATAAGCAATCAGAGAAAAAAATTAAATTGTTAAATGATGAAGTATCTAATCTTTGCAAACAACTGAACCATCTTCTGAATGAGGGGCAAAAAAAGAATTGGACAAAAACGATTAAAAAAGTCATTACTCCTTCAAAACAATTGGATGATAAATGGATCGAACGAGAGTTTGATGCCGTCTTTCTATTTGATGGGCATGCTAATCTTCTTGATTGCAATGAAAACATGTACAAACAATTAGGGTATACGAAAGGCGAGATGCTGTCGCTGAATATAGTTGATTTTGATGCACTTGAATCAAAGGCAGATATTATTGGTAAAATAGAAGAAGCGAGGAGATTTGGCAGTACAAGTTTTAAAACTATCTACAAACGAAAGGATGGATCTGCTGTCCTTGTCAGCGAATATATGGAACTTCTAAAAGATGAGAAGATGTTTAAATGTATTGTAAGACCAGAGCACACAAAAAGTAAACTTAGTTAAGATTCTCCTTTTACCATCAACTATTTATGTCCCATATTATTATCATGCCGCCGAGGTTAACTTTTATGAACGTAAAAGCGTCCAAACGTTCGCAAGGCGTTTCATATGCTATTAGAGATGTAATTCTACCGGCCAGAGAGTTGGAAAAACAAGGCATCGAAGTATTGCATCTTAACATTGGGGACCCTATCAAATATGATTTTGACTGTCCAGATCACATGAAAGATGCACTTTATGAAGGTGCAAAAGAAGGGTATAATGGATATTCTTCATCTGAAGGAGATGCTGAACTACTGAATGCTATTATTGAGCGAGAAAAGAAACGGAATGGGATTGATTATACCTTAGATGACATTTGTATTACTGCGGGAGTAACTGAATCACTGCAGATGTTGACAAGCGTATTGCTTGATCCCGGTGACGAACTGCTTATCCCTGGACCAACATATCCACAGTATAACTTACTTCCACGTCTTAATGATGCAAAGCCAGTTGCTTATCATACTATTGAACGAGAAGGTTGGCAACCTGATATCGATGACGTTCGTAAGAAAATATCTCCGCGAACCAAGGCATTGGTACTCATTAATCCAAACAATCCAACAGGTGCATTGTATTCAAAGAAAGTCATACGAGAGTTTATCGACCTTGCTGGTGAAAATCAATTACCAATTGTTTCTGATGAGATTTATGATGATATTACCTTTGATGGAGAGCAAGCTGCAACTGCCTCACTTGCCAAAGATGTGCCTGTTATTACCTTTAATGGTTTATCGAAAGTCTATCTCGTCCCAGGCTGGCGTATTGGCTGGACCATGCTTTATCACAATGGGGAACTTGATGAGATACATGACGCATTTATGCGTATTGCACGTTCAAGACTGTGTGCTAACTCTGTTTGTCAACGAAGTGGAATTCAAGCACTTAATGGGCCACAAAATCACATAAAAGAGATGAATCAAAGGCTCAGGAAACGCCGAGATTTCGCTTATAAACGACTTAATGAGATTCCTGGCATTTCCACAGCTAAGCCAGATGGAGCCTTCTATATTTTCCCAAAGATTGAGGCCATGGATAATGGAATTTGGAAAGATGATAAGGAATTTGTGCTTGATGTATTACATGAAACACACGTATTAGTTGTGCCTGGCTCTGGATTCAATACAGTATACGGTAAAGATCATTTTAGAGCGGTGTTTCTCCCAGATATTGGTACATTAGAAAAAGCATTCAACAATTTGGAAAGCTTTATGATGAGAAAGCTTAAAGATAAGAATCAGGCATAAATTTTTTTCATTGATATCAAGATAAGGCAACATCCTACACCAAATACATTAGCCACCATTACTGCCAAAGCTTCTTGTAATAAACCATAGACGAACCACAAGGTCATGCCAAAAGCCAGAACAATAGGCATAAAATATGAAATATCATCAAGTTTTTTTGTTTTATGTCCTCTTACTAACTGAGGAATAAAACCTATTGATGTAACTGCTCCTGCCAATAATCCAAATAACTCTAATGAAGTAGAATCCATAAGACACATTGCTCATCTATTGGTGCATATTAAAGCTTTTCAAAATTATAAGATAGATTTTTGTATGAAATATGATATGCATACTCTGTCTTTGGGCCCGTAGGGTAGCTTGGCATCCTTGTACCTTGGGGTGGTATAGACTTGAGTTCAAATCTCAACGGGCCCATTGATGATTTTTAAAAAGTTATTTAGTTGCGGTTACTGCATAATATTTAAAACATCCATAGAGCGCAAGAAGTCCTCCTGCAATGGAACTTGCCATAAAACTATCAAAATCTTCCGTCTTATTCTGATCTTTGTTGTGGACGATTTTTTTGATTAATGCAGGGATGAAGAAGATTCCACCGATGAGGACTCCTAAAAAATACGATGATATCACATGGGAAGAGATATCACTGACGATAACATCATGAAATCCCTGTTGTTTTATGCATATGGCAAAATCATTGATTGGTTCTAAACCAATAAGGGCACGTCCTTCCAACCAGGTCTTGTAGATTTTTTTCATTGATTTGGGTATTAGTTTTTCTGTGCAGAATCCATCAAGGATTGATATGCGCCCACCTGGTTTTAGCACTCTGTAGATTTCTTTAATGAAATCTTCTTTCGTATGTGCATAATTTACTGATTCAAGAGCGATTATTCCATCGAAAAAATTGTCAGGAAACGAGGTTTGACAATAGTTTTTAAGAAGGAAGCGCGTGTTTGCAGTCACGGAACGCTTTTTTGCAAACCTCTCTGTCATGACTAAATGCGTTGGTACAATCGTGATACCAGTGAAGAACACTTTTGGGTATTTTTGTGCTAAATAAATTGAAGTACCACCCACACCACAACCAGCATCAAGAATCTGAAGGGGTACTTGTGTATTTAACCTGAGAAGATCCCAAGAAACGTCATTCATGTGAAGGACTGCTTCGGCATGAGAACGAATCCCTTTGTCATAGTAACCATAATGAATGGCAAGGGTTGTATCGGTTTCCCACCACAGTTCTGATTTGGACCAAAAATGCTCATAATATCTAATGACGTCTTCTTCATTCCCGGCCATAGGTTTTCATACTCCCCCGAGCAATATTGCAAGTGTTTTTGAAATACTATACAATCGTTGATTATATTAGTTTTATGGAAAAAATAGTACCTGTACAGTTTCAATTAATAGAATTGCTTAAAGGTTTCTTCAGTCACCTTCATCGATTGTTTTTTTCCATATGTAATGGCTTGGGGTGCTAGTGACTTGAGTTCAAATCTCATCGGGTCCATAATGCTGATTAACAAGATGTTATGTTTTAAATAAAAAATAAAAAAAAGATTTTTCGTAAAAAAGAAAAATAATTTATTTAC
>CAZYFW010000045.1:0-9904 GCA_964646685.1 uncultured Thermoplasmatales archaeon | reverse complement strand
ACCAAGTATAACCTCTACTTTTACCCAATTACAATTCCTAAGAATTTGTTTTAATTGTGGAGCATCAGATGATGCTCCACTTGTCAAAAGGCAAAACAGTATCTTCTTCGAATGAAGATCAACAAAAATATGTACTTTTTTGAAATCACATTTTTTACCATAGCGTTGGAAACGTACCTGTACCCATACACCTTTGTTACGTATTTTCATCCCGCTACTGTCAACACCAGCAAGACTAGTTGATGATGATGTCAAGCACTGATTAATTTTAATGAGAAATTCTTCATTAAGGTAACCCATAGTGTTTTGTATGGTTTTGTAACATGGTGCTCTTTTCATACCCAGCGCATCATATATTTTCAAATCTTTTGTTGCACTTGCAATTGTTCGATATGATATGCCAAATAGTATTTTTAGAAGGAGAAGAACTGTTATGTTAGAAAGTTTGAATTCTCTTCTTTGAATGGGTTTATCAAGTTCAACAAATAGCTTTCTTAGATCTAAAACCCGCTGACATTCACTAAGTCTATGGGCATCATATGTTGCCCATGGAACACTAACTTCTTTATACCTCTTCCATTCTTTACTATTTTGACTAGTCCTTTGCATCCCATCCACCAGATGGATGCATGGGACTATGTCTTTTAAAAATAATTACACAAAGCAGGAAGTGCAATAAAGATTAAAAGAATGCGAAGCATCACAAAATGTATGAGCATCAAAATAAAAAACAGGCACCAGCTCAAGAGAAAAGAGATACAATCCATAATTGATGAATTAAAACAGTCTTTTACTCAAGATTTTTTTGATGAGAACGATTCGATAGAAACTGGGGAAATCGAAGGAATAACGGTAATTCTTATTGATGATGAAGCATGTTTTATGATTCATGAAAATCAAATTATATTCACGTTACATGGCCTTACAAAATACAGCCCACAGGAGCAACGAGTTGTTGTTGACATGGGTGCCATTAAATTTGTAACTAGTGGCGCAGATGTTATGGCTCCGGGCATCGTCGATGCCGATCATAATATTGCTGAAAAAGACCCTGTATGGGTCTGTGATGAACAGTATCATAAACCACTAGCCGTAGGCACTGCATTGATGGATGGAAAGCAGATGGTAGTAGAGAAAAAAGGGAAGGCTATTGTTGTGATTCACTACGTTGGTGATGCTCTCTGGCAGCTAACCGCCAAAAGTTTATAAAGCGAAATATATTTTAGATTACATGTTAAAATCCAGGAGATGAGTATTATTATGGGAATAGCAAGTAAAATTTTTGGTGAAAAAAAATCAGGTGATGTAGATGGATATGTGGATCTTGAGAAGTACGTTGAATCCACTACGGGTAAAGGATCAGCTAAAATGTATGTTAGAGTTGGAGAAATTCAGAGATATGAAGATCTCAAAGATTTTACTGATTATGTATATGGTGGAAACGTATTAATTCTTGATTTTACACCAATTGCCGATGAAGAAGTTATTTTGAAACGAATCACCAATGATCTCAAGAAATTGGCCGGAGAAATCAATGGAGATATTGCTGGAATTGGCAATAATTTGATGATTATTTCTCCAAGCGATGTAAAAATTGAGAGACGAAAGTTGAGAGGAAAATTCGCATAAATATTTTTTTATATTCCTAGCCTACACAACTGTTCATACATATAAGTAGCGATGAAGAGGATGGGGGAATCTGGATGGTGGATGGTAAAGATGAAAGGAATAAAATACTGCTGCTCCAGATCCCTCTAAGCTATACTTTGTCGTATTTAATATATAAATGTTTTGTGTTAAAATAATCGGGTTGTAAAAATGACAGATTCTAGAAAATAGTTTTTTGGCGTAGTATGAAGAAACGGACCTAGAGGGATTCGAACCCTCGTTACCGGCTCCGAAGGCCAGTAGGATATCCAGACTACCTCATAGGCCCTTATTAAGAGTTACACCAATTCATCATCTTGTTATAAAACTTATCTAAAAATACTATTCCTTTTGAGTAATTAAAGAAAGGTATAAATATCAAGTACATTATAACAAAACACAATTGGATGTGATGCGCTTAAAGTGTAAAAATAGTTGTGGATGGGTTTAAAAAATAGTTGTTATAAGAGTTGAATTGCAGAAGAGAAAAGGGATGCGGATGCCTAAAAAGGAGAGAAGTGAAAAGTCAGCAACAGCTATAGAAGAAAAGGTTGATTTGCTGCTAGCTAAATTGGGAAAAGCACCCAAAAAAATCACAAAAAAGGATTTTGATGCGGCAAAATGGTCACCAAAGAATAAATTTGGTGAGGCAATTTACTATCTGAGGGAGAAACCAAAGAGGCCGATCGAAGAATTGAGTGAAGAGATCATCACTGCGGCAAGGCAAAATCTTGGTAAAAAACCGTTACCTCATAAAGAAACTAAAGAACAACCAAAAGAGCCTAAAGAAAAGAAGAAAAAGAAACTGAAATTCGGAAAGAAAAAAGAAAAAAAGGCCATCGAAAAGTCCGTTGAAAAACCAACGGAAAGGGCTGGCGTGGAACTGGGTGAGGATAAAGAATCCTTTCCTGAAATTGATCAATTTTTAGATGACAAGAAACTTGTACCTTATAACAATGAGGTCGTCGATAAAATCGATAACCTCGTGGATAACCTCACGGAAGAACAAAAGAACATTGTTGGAGATCAAGAAGTTGTGCTCGTGACAAAAGAAGACGTATCACAGCATGACATTGAGGAAGAGATAATTATACCATCAGAAGAAAAGAAGAAAGAAAAAGAGGGTAAAAAGGAAAGAGGGAAGAAACCGAAACGTTCATTTTTAAAGAAGGGAAAAAACACTCAAACACAGGACATTAAGAATATTGAGGTACCGGAGGTTACAGCAGAAGACTTTGACACATTAGCAGACAAATATGGAGAACATTTGATGGTTTCGTTGCCGGATTCTGTTGATCATGACAAGAAAGAGAGAGAAAAAGAACTCTCATCAAAAGAAAGTAAAGAAGCCCCAAGCATTATTGATAAGAAAGAAGTTAAAAAACCTGTAAAGAGAAGATCATTTTTCAAGAGAGATAAACCGTCAAAAAGAAAAGAGGACACTCAAGAGGAAAATGTTGACACTGATAATCTAATTAACAAGCTAGGATTTCGTGTTGAAAATCTCCCCGCAAGTTCAAATATAAGTGAAGATGAGGTCAGATTAGTTGACGATGGAATAAAGGAGACTCGTGAAGTTGCTAAGCAAAACACGGTAGAAAAAAAGCTGGAGCAACAAGCAAAAAACTTTGCGAAAGAACATCTTAAAGAAAAGATGTCAACAGAAGGAATAACTACAGAAAAAGAAGATACTTTAGATCTGTTCAACGTTGAAGGAATCTCGAAAGATGAACCCGAGCATGAACACGTATTTTTTGATGAATCGGAGACGCTTCAAACGGGTTGGAGTCCGCAAGTCACTGAAGAAGAAAGAAAAATTCTGTCTTTACCTCTAGAAGCAGAACCAGGGATAAAAAAAGACGATATCGAATTACCAAAAGATATATTGCAAACAAAATCCATGAAACTAACTGATCTTGGATTTTCTGAAAATGAATGGGAGGAACTTGAATTCTACCCTCTTATCGAGCCGTTTGCTTATGTTGAGATTCTTCGTGAAAAGGAAAGCCTTGACAAGCGTTACTTTTTGGTCGAAGTAGGGCTGACTCCTGAGGAGCAGAGGGTATTAAACTTTATCATTGAAACAGTGGGTCGAGCGACCATCGATACAATGGATTTGGAATCTGATGGAGATGATAAATACCTCATGAAAAGAGTACAACAAATCATGAAGGATTATAACATTGAGTTGGATCAAGCATCGAAAAGTAAAGTAACCTACTATCTTCAAAAGAATTCGTTAGGCCTTGGAAAGATTGATCCTTTGATGAGGGATCCAAACATTGAAGATATTTCATGTGATGGCGCAAATGTCCCCCTATTTTTATATCATAGGCAGTACGGATCACTGAAAAGCAACATCGAGTTCAAAGAAGAAGAGAAACTCGCCTCATTTGTCCATAGACTTGCACAGAAATGTGGTAAACATATCTCAATTGCTGAGCCGATGTTAGATGCAACCATGCCAGATGGTTCTAGAATTCAGATGACTTTGAGTGATGAGATTACAGCTAAAGGATCAACCTTCACTATTCGAAAGTTTAGAGAAGATCCCTTTTCACCTCCAGATTTGGTTGAATTTAACACAATGTCTTCAGAGATGATTGCATACATGTGGCTTGCTGTTGAGAATGGCATTAACACACTGGTTGCTGGTGGTACTGCATCTGGAAAAACAACTGTGCTTAATGCATTGTCGTTATTCATTCCCAGAGAGGCAAAAATTGTCTCTATCGAAGAAACTCGAGAGATTAATCTCCCGCATCCAAACTGGATTCCAGGCGTGGCACGTTCAGGGTTTGGTGAGATCGTTGCCGATAAGATGGTCGGTGAGATCGACATGTATGATCTCATGAAGGCTGCCCTACGACAGAGGCCAGAGTATATTATTGTTGGAGAGATTCGTGGCAGAGAAGCATATGTATTGTTCCAAGCTATGGCTACAGGGCATGCAACTTACTCAACAGTTCATGCTGATTCAGCCCAATCATTGATCCACAGATTAGAAGGCAAGCCAGTCAACATTCCTAGAGTCATGCTCCAAGCTCTCGACATTGTTTCTTTACATGTAATCACTCGTGTGAAGAACAAAAGAGCGCGAAGATGCAAGCAAATCATCGAGATCATTGACATTGATCCAACAACAAAAGAAATTCTGACTAATGAGGTGTTCAGATGGGATCCCGTAGAAGACAAATTCATTTACTCTGGTAAAAGCTACGTGTTGGAACGTATAAGAGCGGACAAAGATCTAAATCGGGAAGAGATGACCAAAGAAATAAAAAATCGAACAGAAATTGTTGAGTGGATGAACGATAAAAATGTGAGAGAATTTAGGGAAGTTGCTAAGTTAGTTGCTCGATATAATGAAGAGCCGACCGAAATATTGAAACAAATTCGTAAAGGTGCTAAGTCATAATGGTTAAGAAAATTGCCATCTGTCCAAATTGTCATACAAAAATTACGTGCGAGGGCATGTTGGGACAGAAAGTAACTGTAAATTGTCCAAGCTGCAAAAGAACAGGTGCCGTTGTATTTTCATCAGAGCTAAAAGAGCTTGATTTCTATCCATTAAACGAGCCGTTTGCTTATGTTAAGATAATGAAAAATGACGAGACATTGGAAAAATACTACAAAGTCATTGAACCTCATTTGTCAGAGGGGGAACAAAAATCGTTGAACTTCGTTTGGGAAACACTGATGAAAACATTTAACATAAGAATGGATGAGTTAGAAGCCAGAAACGTTGAAAGCTATCTTTCAGAGAAGATAGATCAAATTATCGATGGATATGAGATGAATATTGAAGCGGTTACAAAGAAGAAGATTATGTATTATATCATAAGAGAATCTTCAGGGTTTGGAAAGATTGATCCTTTGATGAGAGATCCAAACATTGAAGATATTTCATGTGATGGCGCCGATGTACCGCTCTTTATATATCATCGAAAATACGGTTCATTAAAGAGCAATATAAAGTTCAAAGATGAAGAAGAGCTTTCATATTTTGTTGTCAGACTTGCACAGAAATGTGGTAAACATATCTCAATTGCTGAGCCGATGTTAGATGCAACCATGCCAGAGGGCTCTAGAATTCAGATGACACTAAGCACCGAAGTGACAGCAAAGGGTTCAACATTTACCATTAGGAAGTTCCGTGCAGATCCATTTACACCCCCTGATTTGATTGAACTAAATACAATGTCTGCCGAGATGCTGGCATACTTCTGGTTGGCCGTTGAAAATGGAATTAACGCATTGATTGCTGGTGGTACTGCATCTGGAAAAACAACTATACTTAACGCGTTATCATTATTCATTCCCAGAGAAGCAAAAATTGTCTCTATCGAAGAGACTCGAGAGATTAATCTCCCGCATCCAAACTGGATTCCAGGCGTGGCACGTTCAGGGTTTGGTGAGATCGTTGCCGATAAGATGGTCGGTGAGATCGACATGTATGATCTCATGAAGGCTGCCCTACGACAGAGGCCAGAGTATATTATTGTTGGAGAGATTCGTGGTAAAGAGGCGTACGTCTTATTCCAAGCAATGGCTACGGGGCATACAACTTACTCAACAGTTCATGCTGATTCGGCAAAATCACTCATTCATAGGATGGAAGGGAAGCCAATTGAAATTCCCAGAGTCATGCTACAAGCGTTAGATGTTGTTTCCATTCATGTAACAACACGCGTAAAAGGAAAGCGTGTAAGAAGATGCAAGCAAATCATCGAGATCATTGATATTGATCCAACAACAAAAGAAATTCTGACTAATGAGGCATTTCGATGGGACCCGATAGAAGATCGATTTATCTATACTGGAAAAAGCTATATTTTAGAAGGAATACGAACACGATGGGACATAAGCAAGGAAGAGATTACCGAAGAACTTCGGCGAAGGAAAGAGGTACTGGAGTGGATGACCGATACTAACGTAAGATCATTTAGAGAGGTTGCAAAAGCAATATCCATGTACGGCGACAATCGAGAGGAATTTATGAAGAAGATAGGGCAACAAAAGAAAGAATTAAGAACAAAATCCAAGGGCAAAGGCAAAGAAAAACAAGAAGACAAAGAGCAAAAAGACAAAGGAGGAAAAGAGGGTGCTAAATAACTATCAAAAAATGTGTTATCGACGATTAGGAGAAACCGCCGAAGGTGTAGCCAGCCAGAGTTTGAGGGGAAATTTAGAAAGGGCTCATATTGAGATGCGGGTAGGTGCATATCTTGCGTGTGCCTGGTTTAATACAATTATTGCTGCTATTGTTTCAACAGCAGTATACCTGAACCTTGTTATTTTTATACAGATGGATCTTTGGCTAATGCTACTTTTTGCCATGATTCCTCTACTTACCACTGCCCTTGTTTACATATATTTTATTAGCATGCCCAGCAGCAAAGCAAAGTCACGTGGCAAAAAAATTGATTTGCATTTACCATACGCATTAAATTTTATTTCTGCCATGTCGTCAGCGGGCATTACACCTACAGAGATTTTTAAAAGTCTTTCAAAGCAAGAAATCTATGGAGAAATTAGAGATGAGGCTCTTTGGATATACCGCGATGTAAGCCTACTGGGCAGGGATATTATTTCTGCAATTAAGAGCAATATTGAACGGACACCTTCTGAAAAATTTAAAGAATTTTTACAAGGTGCAGTTGTAACAGTTCAATCTGGTGGTGCATTGAAACCATATTTTATGACCAAAGCCGATCAATATATGCGTGAGAATAGGCTCGTACAAAAACAACAGATAGAGAGCTTAGGGATTATGGCAGAGTGTTACGTTACTGCAGCCGTTGCTGGTGTACTGTTGATTATTATCATCCTTCCTTTAATGATGATTATATCGAGTTCTCCACCAAGTGAGTTGTTTATAATGTATATCTTCTCATTCATGGTTATCCCGCTTATCCACTTTGGATTTGCGGTTGTTCTATCATCTATGTCTGCTAAGGTGTAAATAATATGGAACAGGAAGTAAAAAACCCAGGAGCATTAAACCGTCTGATATTAACAGGACAGTTGACCAGATTGACAGTCTATTTGATCGCGGCAGTTCCTGCATTTATCTTTGTCATAATGGCCATATTAGTTCAAATCGGTATCTTGGGGGCATTGAAATTAGGCTTTATTACTATCGGCACTCCTGTTGATTTTATCATATTTGCCCTTTTCCTTGGCACAGGCATATTTGGTTTCTATGAATATGTACGCTTGCGACGAGTTAGAAAAATCGATGCACGGTTTCCGGATTTTGTTAGAGATTTGGCTGAGTCAAGACGTGCAGGAATGACATTTACAAGGGCAATTATGCATGCCGCTACTGGAAATTATGGCGTACTAACTGATGAAATCAAGAAGATAGCCCAGCAAATATCTTGGGGAAGTAGCGTAGATGATGCATTGTCTGCATTTGCAAAAAGAGTACATACTAAATTAATCAGAAGGACAATTTCTTTGATTATTGAAGCAAGTCGAAGCGGTGGAAATGTAGCGGATGTTCTTGATGCAGCATCCAGAGATGCAAGAGAAATTAAATTAATAGAAAGCGAAAGAAGAGCAAGTATGATGTCATATGTTGCTGTAATTTATGTTGGGATGTTTGTGTTTTTGTTAATTATAGCCATCTTATGTGTCAGCCTCATCCCCGCCATGACTGGACAAGAATCAGTACAATTATCTGGCGTAATGGCAGGAAGCGGTGGTATCACGCAAGAACACGTCGTTCCCGTCTTTTTCTATGCAACACTAATTCAGAGTGCTGGAATGGGCGCTGTAACAGGTGTATTTGAAGAGGGGAATGTTGTCTCTGGAGTAAAGCATATTTTCATAATGTCTTTGGTTACATGGGGCGTCTTCAAGTTTGTCGTTGGCATGTAGCTGATTAAAAGGTAAGTTTTCTGTCTTTTTGACATTTTTGCACGAAATGTTTAAATAGTATGTATGATAGATTATATCATGTTATATTATATCAAGGAGGCTGAGGGCCGATGAAATTGCAGAGAATTCTCAAAAATAGCGTAAATGCAGTTACCCCTGTAATGTCAGCCTGCATGGTTCTTCTTGTCGTTTCTTCTACTGTAGGAACCATTGTTATGGTGGGTGTTCCATATGTTGAATCTCTTGAGGATCAAAACAATAGGCAAACAATGAATATGCAGTTGGAATCTGTTGCTGAAGCTTTTGGTGATCTCGTAGGTTCAAAACCTGGAGAAAGCAACACACAAAGTGTGGACCCAGGTATGGATGGAACTGTATCTATTAATAGCGATGTCACAGATAAAACTATTATCTCATATGCCTTTGATCCCAATTATGATTTTTCAGTAATCAGTGCAAATAAGGATGAAATACAACTTGATATGAAGAACGGGGGATATGCATTCAATGGTGCAGATATTTTTTGGTTTAAGTTTGATACTTGTTTTCTTGCAGGAACAAAAGTTGTAATGGCTGATGGGTCGTATAAAAACATAGAAGATGTCCTAGTGGGTGATTTAGTAATAGCATATAATGAGAATACTGGCACTCTTGCAAATTGTAAGGTAACCCATACATTTTATCATACTCCTGAAGAGATGACTGAGTACTATCTTGTGATTAATGATGACCTTCAAGTGACCCCAAATCATAGATTCTATTCAGACGGTGAGTGGGCTTATGCTGGTAATCTTAAAGTCGGGGATTCTTTACTTACCAAAGAACTAAGTGAAAGTTATGCAGTCTCATCTCTAGAAAAAATATATGAAAAAGTTCCGACGTATGACTTAGAAATCGAAAATTTACATACATTTTTCGTTTCTATAGATGAAGGTATAGATATCCTTGTTCACAATCCAACTAAAGGTGATGATGGCGGTGGGATTGGTGGTGGTGGCAATTCTCCACCGGTAGCCCCAAGTAATCCCAATCCATCTGATGGAGCAGTCATTACATCCACAAATGTAATTTTACAATGGGATTGCAGTGACCCTAATGGGGATACTTTATACTATACAGTTCGTTGGTTTGAAGTTATTGCCGGTGATGTGGTGGTGATACCCAATCCTATACCCATTTTAATACAGGGTATAACTGATGATTACTATGATGTAGGATCAGTTCAGGCTGGATCTTCATGTCTTTGGCGGATTGATGCTTCTGATGGCGAGTACACAACTAATGGGCCAGACTGGGATTTCACAGTAAATACTTTGCCAGAACAACCGAATCCACCAGACGGTCCTCAAAGTGGATGGGTTGAAACACTTTA
>CAZYFW010000044.1:0-9958 GCA_964646685.1 uncultured Thermoplasmatales archaeon | reverse complement strand
TCAGTCATGCATCAAGCAAATAAAATTCGTTGATTTAAAGTTTTTATAAAAAGTCTGTTTTACAATAAGTTTCTTTAACATATTCTTGTTACCGAGATGGGGAGTTTATGAAATTCATTCCTAATTCCAACATGAAAGACGTCATGCTCAAAGAGATGGGTTTAACTGATATCGACGAGTTGTTTTCAGACATCCCTAAAAAAATAAAGGTCGATCAGTTGAACTTGCCTAAAGGCTTATCTCAGCAAGATACTGAACAAAAACTTAGAAACATAGCAAACAAAAACAAATCATTTCATGATATGCCCAGCTTTCTTGGAGGAGGAACAAAACCGCATTACATTCCATCGGCGGTTAAATCAATTACCTCACGTGCAGAGTTTTATACAGCTTATACTCCATATCAATCAGAAGCAAGCCAAGGTTTTCTTCAGGCCATGTTCGAATATCAAAGCATGATTGCAGAACTCACAGGCATGGATATTGCTAACTGTTCATTATATGATGGTGTTACTGCCCTTGGCGAAGCTGCATTAATGTGTACACGTATAAATAAAAAAAAGACTTTCATCATCCCTAAGAACATCTGTCAAGAAAAAAAATCTGTATTAAAGAACTATACAAAAGGACCGGAAATAACAATAAAAGAAGTCTCTTATGATGGTAAAACTGGAAAGATAGATATCAATGAACTCAAGAAACAGATTGATGAAGATACTACTGGAGTCTACATAGAAAACCCAAACTTCTTTGGTGTTTTTGAAGATGATGTTGACAAAATTAGCAAGGTTGTAAAGGATGCAGGATCTCTTCTTGTTGTTGGTGTGGATCCTCTTTCATTAGGAATCGTAAAGAGCCCTGGAGAGTACGGCGCAGATATCGTTCTTGGTGAAGGAAGAGCATTAGGGAACCCAATGGACTTTGGCGGTTCCACATTGGGGATATTTGCCTGTAAAAAAGAATTCCTACGTCAACTTCCTGGACGTATTATTGGCATGACTAAGGATGTTGAGGGCAGCCGTGCGTTTTGTATGGCACTTCAAACGCGAGAACAACACATTAGACGGGGCAGAGCAACAAGTAATATATGTACAAACGAGGGGTTGTGTGCTCTCACTGCAACTTTATATTTATCATGGCTTGGTAGCAATGGATTGGAAGAACTTGGCAAAGTTAATTTTGAAAAAGGACAACAGTTTACCGATCGTATTACATCTATTGATGGTTTTGAAAAGATGTTTACGGGCTCCCATTTTAACGAGGTCGTTATCAAATGCTCTCAAGATGTAAATAAGATTAATAAAAAATTATTGAAAAAAGGTGTTCAAGGTGGTTTGATTCTTGATCGATTGTATCCAGAATTGAAGAATTGTATGCTTTTTGGCATATCTGAATTGCACAGCAATGAGGATGTAGAAAAAATTGTTTTTTCGTTGAAGGAGGCTTCTCATGTATAGATCTGCAAGATATGATGAGCCATTGCTCAACGAATTGGCAGGTTCTAAAAAGGAGAAAATCAAACCTCTGGATGCATTACCATCTTCTTTGCGAAGAAAAGAAAATATCGACATTCCAAACCTTGATGAGACTCAAGTAGTAAGACACTTCCATCGTCTTAGTCAGATGAATTATGGTGTTGATTCTGGCATTTATCCTCTGGGGTCTTGTACGATGAAGTACAACCCAAAGATTTGTGAAGAGATTGCCAAATGGGATCGATTTTCAAATGTTCATCCATTGCAGGATGAATCTACGATCCAAGGAAACCTTGAAATCATGTTTGAACTGGAACGCATGTTGTGTGAGATCACTGGCATGGATTATTTCTGCTTACAACCAGCTGCTGGTGCACAGGGTGAGTTTTTGGGTATGCTGCTAACCAGAGCATATCATGAGTTCAATAAGGATATCCAACGAACTGAAGTGATACTTCCAGACACTTCTCATGGTACTAACCCGGCAAGCGCTACAATGGCAGGCTATAAACTTATAGAGATCCCATCTACCAAAGATGGAACCGTTGATTTGGATATGCTTGAGAAGGCGCTTTCAGAGAGAACGGCCTGTTTCATGCTGACAAACCCCAATACACTTGGTATCTTTGAATCTGAAATCCTTGAGATCTCCAAACTTGTTCATAAAGCAGGTGCATTACTCTATTATGATGGTGCCAATATGAACGCCATTATGGGCAAGGCACGACCTGGAGATATGGGTTTTGATATCGTTCATCTGAATCTTCATAAGACTTTTGCAACACCTCACGGTGGTGGCGGCCCAGGTAGTGGACCAGTGGGGGTAAATTTAAAACTTGAAAAGTTCCTACCAACACCACGCATAGGTAAAAAGAAAGACGGTACCTATATTCTTGATTATGGTGCTCTCGAATCGATTGGTAAGATTAAGGATTATTATGGTAATTTTTCTGTTTTATTGAAAGCATATATTTACATTTTGATGATGGGGAAAGATGGTTTGAAAGAAGCATCTGAACTCGCGGTTCTCAATGCAAATTATATGAAGAAAAAAATCTTGGACTTGGGAACATATAACATGCCATATAAAAAACTGAGAAAGCATGAATTCGTATTAAGTTGCGATCGATTTAAACAAGAAAAAGACATAAGAGCAATGGATGTTGCAAAACGACTTCTTGATCACGGTCTTCACCCGCCAACTATCTATTTCCCTTTAATTGTCAAAGAGGCATTGATGATAGAGCCAACAGAATCTGAATCAAAACAAGATCTAGATAAATACGTTGATGCACTCATTAAGATTGCAAATGAAAAACCAGAAATTGTTAAAAATGCACCAAACAACACTCCAGTAAAACGAATTGATGAAGTTGGTGCAACAAAAAATCCAATTCTTACTTGGAAAATGATCTAATCTTCACTTTTTTCCATTAAGGACAGGACAGTGCCGATGATTCCAGGTAATACAAGTACGATGGTTAGTGAATAAATTCCGATATCATACCATACGTTAAATCTGATGCCCCAATACAGGTAAATACCAATCCCGGCAATAAGAGATAATATGGAAAGTACAGTAAATACGTTGAAATTTTTTACGTTGATCTTCGGCATATATTTCATCATATCTCTTTTCACCTTTTCAATGTGATGGGAGCACTGGGATTTGAACCCAGATCGGCGGGTCTCTTCTTAGGTCATCGCTCCAGTTATTCATCACCGTATCAGATGACCCTCTTGTAATCATTCCTAACTGGAGCCCACAATGATGCCGGGTTACACCATGCTCCCAGTTATTTATCTTACTTTCTTCTACTCCTCTTTTCGCGTCGCATTCGTTTTTTCCGCCATTTCCACCGCATTTTTCCTTTTTTTTTCCATACTCGTGAACTACGCTTCATAGTTAGATTTCCTCTGATATTATAGCTTGCCCTAAACGACTTCTTATATTTAATGGTTTAGGAAAAGCTCTGGAGGCAGTCATTAAAAATTGATTGTAATAAATGAATCTACAATGCTATGCTGTTGCCTTGACTTCCTTTCCTTGTTCTTTTTTTGTAACATAACTTATGCCTATCTCGGTCAATTCTACAACATTGAATGATACATACTGTAATAATTCAGCTTCTAGCAATCGATGTATCATTGTTTCAAACTCTTTTTTAGTTAGATGCAAAAGCGTGATTGCTGTTTCAGCATCTATGTCTCTGGAGTTTAACATTTTTAGCAATTGAAATTCCTTATCTGTTATCTCAATATCCTCATCAAATCCACTTGGAATTTCTTCTTCTCCTTCTGACAAATCCTTTACATAATTCTCGACGATAGTATCAAGATTTAATTTGTCTAGTACTTCACCCCCCTCTTTGTATAGTGTGCAAACTTTTTTGGCAGGATCATACTCCCAAGTTGAAACAGATTTCCAAGTATAGCCCAATAAACTGACACCATCCTTGCGTTTTTTTCCCTTCCCGATAAGTGTTTTCTTCTTCTCTCTCTGTCTGTACAAATAATGTTGTTCTGTTTGTAGAACGTTTAGATCAGCTCCATAATTCTTGATTTCTTTCATAATTTTCTCGCCGGCATTCTGCTTCAATTCCTTGATAAAAAAGAGACCCGCCTTACCAATAAGATCCATATATACGACTCTAATAATTGCTTCAACAGCCTTTCCTATTTGAGTTGGATCAATCTCGTTTATTTCTGGTGATATAAAAATTACATCGCCAGACATGCTAATCTCTTCTTCATCTATGGTAACATACTTTAGAAAACCATAGTTCTGCTCAAGCGTTTTTACAATGGACCCAATAACAGTAGCAGCAAAGCCCTGGGTTGTACGTCTACTTGACACTGCATAAAGTGATCGCAATATTCCGCCTAAGATCTCTTCGTTTGTTAATTTAGTCATTTTTATCCATCCAAACGTACTTACATCTTGTACAGTACCAGCCCATTGAAACCCATTTCTGTTTTCCATGTTTTGGGTTTATATGTCTATACAACCGTGCTAAACCAAGATTGCAATTTGGACATTTTTCTTTAAACGAGTCATCGTATGCATCTCCTCCAATTTTATAGATGAGGGTATCACCTGCTACTTTGTAGGTATGTCCACATTTTGTGCAATACCATGCTGTAGGAATCCATTTTCTTTTCCCTTCTATACTTTTATTTTGGTACAGTTTTACAGCTTTGGAACTACATTCGGGGCACTTCTTTTTAATTTCGGATCACCACCGCATCTTCATCCCATTTCTTTACATATTAATGAAAGTTTAACTCTTAAATCCTACTGTCATTTTATGGATATATGGTAATTGTATCACAAATTTGCTGCCTCTTCTCAATTTACTTTCAGCCCAAATTTTGCCATTATGCTTTTCAATGATCTCTTTACAAATAAATAACCCTAGTCCAGTACCTTCATTCTTACGGTCTTCCCCAGTATATGCCTGATAAAACTTAGTAAATATCTTTTTCAGTTCGCCTTCAGAAACACCGATGCCTGTGTCTTCTACCCACATTAAAATATAGTCCTCTTTCTTTCTAGCTCCAACAGTTATAGATCCATGGTCAGTAAATTTAACTGCATTTACTAACAGATTTTTGAGCACTTGTGACAATCGATATTTATCGCCCATAATGGTTGGGAGATTTTTTGGAATTTTTGTAACAAATTGCAGATTCTTTTTCTCTACCGTAGCTTTCATATCTTCTGCAATCTCATCAAGAATCTTAACTGTATCAAGCTTTTCTATGTCAAACCGCATGGTATCGCTGTCAAGCCTGGAGACATCTAAAATATCGTTAACCAATTTCAATAATCGTTCAGCGTTTCTCAAGCTTATTTTGGCCCAACTTTTCACTTGCTCACTTGCATTCTTGTCTGATATGATGAGCTCGAGATAACCTTTTACTGGGGTAACTGGAGATTTCAGTTCATGGGCTGCAATGTTCATAAATTCAGTCTTTAAGCGCTCGGATTTTTTTAATTCATCTTCCATCTTCCTTCTTTCAGTAATATCCCGAACGGTGCAAACCATACCTGCAAATTCTTTATCTTTTTTCAATGGAGCAATGTTGACTTCAATAGGTATAACACCTCTGTTTTCATTGATGAGTTCTAATTCTACATTTTCAATGGTTTCATCCCGCTTTCTTGCATCCATAAAAACCTGTTGGAAGAAGTAAACAGAGTCATCTAGTAAATAGTCTCTAAACAGTGTTGCTAAAATCCGACTCTTTCTTTTGCCACAGAGTTTCTCAAACGAAGGATTGACATAGGTTAATCGACCAAGTGGGTCGATGGTTATTACGCCATCGGCAGACGTCTCGGCAAGAACCCGATATTTCTCTTCAAGTTTCACAAGCTCTTCCCAAGCTCGCTGACGTTGTGTTACATCTCTACCACGGATAAGAATGCCCTTTATTTCTTTCTTTTCCTTGATTAAATCAGTTGAAAAAAGCAATCTATATTTTATACCATCTTTTGAAGTAAGATCGCTTTCATAATCACTTATACTTATGCCCCGGGCAGCCATTTTAGCCGCCTCAAGATGTCTTTCCATGTCCTTTTTTGGAAAGAGTCCCTCTATATTGGAGAACGGTTTGTTAATTACTTTCTTCTTTTCTAAATTACCTATTTTAATTGCAGCATCATTTATATCTAAGACAGTTCCTTCTATATTGATATATACAAGAAAATCACTGGTCGCGTTGAAGATGTCTCGGAATTTTTTTTCGGATTTGAGTAGTTCATTTTCAATTTTTTTGCGTTGATATAGCTCATGTAGGTCCCGCAGAATTACAAGATCTCCCGTAAGTTTACCATCTGAGTAGAGTGCATTCGCATTGACTTCGGCGTGAATTTGCTTCCCTTTTTTTGTTACAATTTCAACTTCATATGTAGAAACGTTTTTTCCACTCATTCGTTTTTTAAACATCTCCAGTGCTTTACTTTCACTTTCTTTTGTTAGTATTCCTGCATTATCAAACCTTTTTCCGATTAGGTCCTTTTTAGAATGTCCCAATAGATTGGTTACTTGTTTATTCACGTCAACAAAATTACCTTTTGTGTCAAGAATAATGATGGGGTCGATTGCTGTTTCAAATAAATCTCGATATCGTTTCTCAGATTTCTTTAAATCAGTAATATTTCTAGAAATGCCCATCGTTCCGATGATGCTTCCTTCTGCACCATATCGTGGTATCTTTGTTACTGAAACCCATCTTTCATCTCCATCTTCGTTTACATATTTTTCTGTCTTATTCACTAACGATTTGCCTGTTTTCATTACCTTTTGATCATCCTTGTGAATTCTTTCTGCATCTTCTTCAGATAAAAAATCATAATCGGTTTTTCCAATCATATTTTCTGGCGTTGTATTAGAATGCTTTGCTTTGGCTTTGTTTACTTTGACAAATCTGCTTTCTGTGTCTTTGAAATAAATAGAATCAGGAACGGCGTCTAATAGCGATTGTAATAATCCATGTTGATATGCCAGTTTTTCCTCTGTTTTTTTTAGTTTGGTGATGTCTCTGATGATACCAACAGATCCCATTGTCTTTCCTTTGACACCTTTTAATACACACAACGAGATTTCTACGCAAATAAAGCCTTCTCCCTTTCTGATCATCTTTGTTTCTAATTTGTGTCTCATCCCTTTTTGTCGTATATTTTCGTCTCTAATCTTCTTCCATTCTTCTGGAGGATAAAGTTCACTAACGTGTTTCATGAATATTTCTTTTTCATCTAAATTAAGAAGCTCCTCTGCATATTTGTTCCAAGAAACAATCCGCTCATTTTCATCTGCTAACGTTATGGCGACTGCATAGTTTTCAAAAATTGTTCGATATTTTTGTTCAAAATCTCCCAATTTAACCTTATTTATCTCATTTAAGTCTTCATCAAAAAATTTCATTGTCTGTTCCGACAATTTTCCTCCTTCTGTTTTTTCTGGTAATTCTACAGTTTCATAGTCACCGGATATTTTGCTAGATAGTGTACCGAGTTTTTCCTCTTCTCGGAGTATTTTTATTATTTCAGCTTCCTCGTTCATTATTTTGCCCCAAAAACAACAAAATATCCTTTATTACAAAATAATAAATTATTCCTTTTAATTTTAGTATATGTTAAACTAATGGCATCTCTGCATCCCATTTTTATCCCATTGATTGAAGGATGAAATGCTTTTTTACTATATTAACTAATTGTTAATATGGATTAAAAAGGCGGACGCGTCAGCTTCCAGGATTGTTTGAATATATTTTGTGATATGTATAGAATGAGGTGATAGATGATGATAAAATAAAGTTTTCAAAACGGGAAATCTTTAATCCTGTAATGTTTCATATTATATTTATATATAAAACTATATAAAAATTGTTGTACAACTGTTATACTATATGAAAATCTTGAAGATTAGCATGTGATCCATGCATATCCTTTACGGATAAACGAAACTTCATTTTTGCATTCCATCTGCTGTTAGATGGGTGGATGAATGTTTAAATGGAATGTTGTACATCTTACTTAGTAAGGTGAAAAAAATCTAATATGACAAAGTCAAGTTATTGTATTTGTAATAACTCAAGCTTGCCGAACTACTGGGGTAATAGAAACATATATAATTTATATATAGTATATGTTACAGAGTAAGGGGAAGCAACATTTGAATAATGAAAATGATTTTATGGTTGCTTATTGCGTTTCTGATAAGGGAAAAATGCCTCAAGAACTACTAAGTTCCCTTATGTCAATTAACCGCTATATTAAAAGGGATAATATAATAGTTTTTTATACACCGCCACGGTCGGAAAAAAATTATAATAGTTTTAGTAAATATGCAAATGTTAAAAAGGTAAATAATTTAACTACACCATTTAAATATATGGCAGGCAGAGCTCCCTCCAGATATGGTGAAATACTAGGGCATATGGGGGGAATATCATCTTCAAATGTATTCATTTTAGATTGTGATACAATCATTAACAAAGATATCAAAGAATTGCTCAATGATGATTTTGACGTTGCTTTTAGAGTGGCAAAATCTTGGAAAAATATTGATAAATTGAGATGGCAAAACCTATTTCATGATCGAGGCAAAAAACCGATTCCAGTGCCAAACAAGGGTTTTATGATTTTTAAAGATGACATACACAAAAAAATTACTAAAGAAATTAGAAAATATATGAACACCGATATACCTCATGTTTCTCCATATAACTATCAAAAGGATCAGTATGCTATCGCTCTTGCAATATCTGGTTATAAAGTAAAGCTTTGGGATAAATATGTTCATGCATATGAATGGTGTAATGAAAGTAATATAGACTCATATGTCCTACATGGAAGAAAATTTAATTGTTTTGTTAAAACATTATTAAAAATGCAATATAAAATGAGGAAGATAAGACATAAAGTACTTGTTTAGATTAGGATAAGCACATTTCTCGTCTCAGGAGTTTTTCAAGTTCTTCAAAATATGTTTTTCTCTTGTAATCTCCAAGCTGCGAACAGAGAAGCAATATATTGATAATTTTCAGTTCCTCTGATTGAACGAAACGCTTAAATGATCTTCTCCATAATAATATGCTCACGTATTGCTTGTTCGCCAAGATTATTTGTTGGCTCTATATCCAGATACAACAAATAAAAGTTAAGGGGAAATTGGTAATCTACTGTGATGATTTTGCCATCTTGTTTGTGAGCAGAGAAGATGCGGAATTCCGCAAAGAGATAGGTTAATATTATACATTAAAGAAGATGAATTGAAAAAAAGTCTAGGCATCACACAATTCACAGACTATGCAATTATTACTTTTAACGAATTATCTAATAAGATATATTCAATATTAAAAGACAAAGATAAAAGTGTTAAATATACAAAAATAATACAAAGCAATTGTAAAGATTACTCAAATCTACTGAATGAAGTGGGTATTACATTTTAAAACCTGCTAGTTATGGTCTCTTTACCAAACAAATATTATTCTATAGGGCGACTGAATGCTGTTTGAAATTAAGCTGGAATCGGCAACTATCCAGACTTTTTAAAAAATACACAGCTTTAAACCAACCAGCTTGATTTTTTGTAATAGGAAGATTTTCATAGGCGGAGAAGAAATGCGGAGTTGTCATCGTATCCCTCTAGCAATAACCTGCACGATTCTATGCAGACAACCATAAAGAAGACATCAGGCATTAAATGCTTGGATTCTAAAGTTGTTTGCAATTAAAAAGTAGTATTGCGCGACCCTCCCAGAAAAAACAAAAAGTCCCAGAAATTGGGCTTGTTGAACAAATCCTATCTGGAAAAGAGTACGGACGCGGCGGGATTCGAACCCGCGATCACTGGCTTAGAAGGCCAGTGCCATATCCAGACTAGGCCACGCGCCCAATTTAAACTGCATGGATAGATGTGTATTTGCTAAAAATTGATAAAAGTATGGATTGGCTATATTACTCGTAAGGTGCA
>CAZYFW010000043.1:3797-9988 GCA_964646685.1 uncultured Thermoplasmatales archaeon | reverse complement strand
ATATCTGATTTGCAGGTTTTCTTTTCGCCAGACCTCACCGTAGCTTGCTTTAACCAAGCCTAAGAGAATTTTGAAAAGTGTCGTTTTCCCGCAACCATTTGGGCCAAGAAAGCCAATGCAGTCTTTGGAGGAAACATCAAATGATACATCTTCAAAAAGGAGCTTGCCTTCGATTGTCTTAGATAAATCACGAACTTTAATCAGAACGTCCATCTGAGGGGATAACAAAGTTCTGTTGTATATCATTTTAGGTATCAGAATTCATAATACCCTTTAACCATAACTTCATGATTAGAAGCTTGCTAGATATTGCTTCCAATACTTTTAATATTCATAGACTTCATATAGATTTTTATGAGAGATTGTAGGTTAAAGTGTAGATCACGAAAAGAAATCATTGCCTCATACAGCATGAAGGTTGTAATAATTGTCACACTAATTTTAGCATTATGGCAAAAACAATGGATTTGGGTTATTGGAAGCTTTGTGGGAATTATAATTAGCCTAATACCTACTTTAAAACATATGGATATAAAATTTACACTACCATGGGAAATTGAATTACTGATAGCATTTGTTTTTGCATTAAACACTGGAGGCATTTTACTAAATGCATATTATACAATTCCAGGGTATGTAGTTTTAACTCAAGCATTATTTTCGGTTTTAGTTGCATTTTTTTCATTTACAATAATATACATTCTTCATATTTATTGGGATGGCCTTATAATGGATAAATATGCAATGGCTTTTCTTGTTGCAGTAACAACAATGGCATCGGCAGTAGTTCTTGAGTTTGTCAAATGGTTTAGAATATTTAGTATAAAACAAACATCAGCTGAAGATATATTGATAAGCTTATTTATTAGTACTATCAGCGGAGTACTTATTGCTTTAATTGGCGTTAATTTAATAACAAAAGGTAAATTTGATGGCATAACAGAGGATTTAGGAAAACAGATTGATACGCAAATAATTAGAAGAAAGGAAACTAAAAAAAGATTAAAATAATATTTGGATTTTGATTATTGTGCAAAACCTTCTACACAGGAAAATATTTATACTGAAACAGACCAATATTATATAGAAGGCAAAAAGAAAGAATGATAGCTATAAACCACTGTAAAAGATGTAACGCAGATTTTATGATTCCAGCAGAATATTTTGATGGATTGGATTCTGTGTTCGTTTGTCCAGAATGCCATAGTACCCATTGGATAAAACTATCTGAAATGTCAATAATGAAAAAATAATCATGTGATTATCCTTTGATCAGTTCCATCAAGTCGGCATTCAGTTTCTTACAAAAAATGGTTTATTGTGGAAATCCTCTTTTAAACACTTTTTCCTAGCAGAAATTATTTAATTTTACATAAGATTTGAGAAGGGGGAGAAATATGGCAAAACGTTAGTTGCCACTTTTCCAGTTTCCTATCGTTGCAATATAGAATATAATCGCTGCGACCAAGTATATAATAATCCCAACAGTGTCATCAGGATATTTCCAATACCAATAAGCTGTATTGATTGTAAATATTATTGCAGCTAGAAACGTCCAATATGAGGTTTTTATTTTCATAATATCAACAAGAGATATTTTGTAGTTTTTAAATATTTTATTACTAATTGTTGTGCAAAACACCTATTTATTGTGCAATTTAAACATTAGCATGGTTTATTGTGCAAAACCCCGTTTTTCGGCTTTGCCCTAAAAGTCCGTTTTGACTTAAAAGTCTACATTTTGACCTAAAAGTCTGACTTAAAACCTACTTTTGAGGCAAAGCCCCGTTTTTCGTAACCTTTAAATACAATATTTTCATACGTATATACACGTATTAAAGCGTATAAGGATGTATATACCATGAGCAAAGGAAAAATGATTGGGCTATACCTCTTCTTTGGAGGAATAATCCTATTGATACTATATGGATTATTACTATTTGTCCAAGAGGTAAATATTGGAGCAATCAACGCAATTATAGCAATCGGCGTAGGAGCAATTCTCCTAGGAGTTATTGTCCTGATTGTATCAATAATCTTTGAACAAAGCGCCGATATGAAAAAAAGAAAAGAAGAAATAAAAAAGGAGGATTTTGAACCATGATAATGACAAATACAGATTTCATCCCAGGAAGAGAAGTAGATAAAATACTAGGACTTGTTCGAGGTAACACAATTCAAGCAAAAGGAATTGGAAAAGATATGGTAGCAGGTTTTAGAAACATGATCGGTGGAGAAATAAAAGAATATACAGAAATGCTTGCTGAAGCACGAGAAATTGCATTAAAAAGAATGGAAGATAAAGCAGAAAAAATGGGTGCAGATGCAGTAATTAATATTCGATTCATGACATCATCAGTAATGGCAGCTGCTGCAGAAATCCTAGCATATGGAACAGCTGTAAAACTGAAGTAGATGCTATGGAACCTACAAATATAATATTGATCATCGCTGGAGTGATCGTCGCTTTATTTGGAGTTGGTGCATTTTTAAATCCAAATCTTGCACGATGGATCAATGCCCCGGGAGCTCCAATTATCAAGGCAATTATTGCCCTAGTTATCGGAATAACACTTACAATAGTTGGATTAATTATTGAAATACCAACAGGTTAAATGAAATCATATGGAAAAAACAATACGTTGTCCAAATTGTAAAAATATTACTAAATGCACTGGCAAACCAGGCGAAACAATAAAAATTACATGTCCATCATGCGGAGCAGTTGGTAAAATAACATTTGAGGACATCAAAGACTTAAGCTCAGAGATTACCCTAGTTTCAGTAAAAAATATTTCAAAAAAATATAAGGATATTTTAGCTCTTGATAATGTCTCTTTTGATATTAAAAAAGGAGAGATTTTCGGTTATATTGGCCCAAATGGGGCTGGAAAAACAACTACAATAAAAATTATGGTCGGTCTGTTAAATAAAACAACTGGAAAACTTTCTATTAATAGCTATCAGATGCCTGAACAAAAAGAAAAGGCCCATAAATTTATTGGGTATATGCCTCAAGAAGTAGGATTTCAAAAATGGAGGACAGCAAATCACGCGCTAACAACTTTTGGGAAACTTTCAGGAATAAATAAAAATATTCTTCAGAAAAGAATTGATGAAAATTTAAATATTTTTAACCTTACAAAATATAAGAATAAAAAAATTTCAAATCTATCCGGTGGAACAATTCAAAAACTGGGAGTTGTTCAGGCTCTTTTACACAATCCAAAGCTTTTAATTTTAGATGAACCCTTGAGTGGTTTGGATCCTGAAAGCAGGTATCAAGTTAAAAAAATACTAAAAGAACTAAGTAATAATGGTACAACTATTTTCTTTTCATCTCATATTCTAAGCGATGTGCAAGATGTTGCAACAAAAATATGCATTCTTGACTGGGGACACGTTATAAAAATCGGTTCTCTTGATGAGTTAAAATCAGAATTTATAGAAGAAAATCAAATTGAAATAATTCTTTCAAAAAGGTCTGATAAATTCAAAGAGATTAGTAATATCCCCGGTGTAAAAAATATCATAGAGAAATCATTACAAAAATTTTTAGTGAATGTTGATAAAACAGAAGATTTTGATGAAGTGATTTATAAAATAACAAAAACTCTTTTAGAAAACGACAATCGTATAAGGAGCATTACACCCGCAAGCCCTTCTTTAGATGAAGTGTACCAATATTATCTTAGAAAAGGGGGTGCAAAGCAATGAGTTTTTCACTAATCTTTAAAGACGAACTAAAAGGGTTCTATAAATCAAAGGTTATGATTTTTCTTTGGGTAGGATTGCCTGTTTTGGCACTTTTAGTTCATATTTCCACTTCAAATAGTGCCGAGGGCATGCCAATTTCACTTATTACTTCTTTGATTGTATCAAGCATTGGCAGTTTACTAGCATCTGTAATGCTTACGGTTAATATTATTAATGAAAAAGATACCCATGTTTATGATTTGTTTCTTATCAGACCCATAAAACGTTGGCATCTATTGGTATCAAAATTTTTAGCGGTTTATATATGCGTTTCAATTGCTTGTATTCTTGCAATTTCTCTTGGCGTTATGATCGATTATTTTGAGTCAGAAATCTTCCTAGATTTTATTATGGAAAGCGTCACTGAATCTTTCATAATGTCTCTTTCTGTTATTGCAATTTCTAGTGGCGTAGGTATACTTATAGGTGTGATTTCCCCATCAATTGTTGTCGGCGTTGTTCTAGTGATTTTTGTCGGTAACTATGTTTCATCCATCCCATCCATAATTCCATTTGTTTTTGATATAGAAAATCCAGTTGCTATTGTGTTAGCTCTAGGAGTAATTGTTACGATAATTTTGATGGCTTTGGGAATTTTATCGTTTAACAGGAAACAATTTTGATAAAGAGATACAAATATGAAAAAAGTAACGATAACGTTGGGTGAAGAAGTTTGGAAATGGTGGAAGGATAACCCTTGGATTAATTTATCTCAACTTGCAGAAAGAGAACTCAACAGAATTAGGACGCTAGAAGAAAGAGTCCTTGGGACATGCCCAGAATGCGGAAATCCTAAACTTAGATTTGATGGTAAAACATATCGATGCGCGAAATGTGGATATGAGTATAGGTGATAAAACATGAAATTCTGTCCAAAATGTGGCTCAAAAAACATTGAATGGGTACTTCCCCAAACATGGTCAAAATGGGAATGCAGAGATTGCGAATACATTGGAGCGTTGATTATCGAAGATGGAAAATTAGCTGATGAACTACGAAAAGAATACCTTAAAAAGAAAGAAAATATACAGGACTGAACGGGGAGATTACTATGATGGTGACAACAACAGAAACATTACCAGGAAGAGAGGTTAAAGAAGTATTAGGCGTGGTTTTTGGAAGCTGCGTACAGACAAAACACCTTGGAAAAGATATACGGGCAATGGGTAGAAATATCATAGGTGGCGAATCAAGAGCTTATACAGAACTCATGGAAGAATCAAGACGAACTGCCATGCAACGCATGATCGACGATGCAAAGAAACTTGGTGCAGACGCTGTCATCGGCATGCGCTACTCAACAGCACAAACTATGGTCGGCGCAGCAGAACTCATTGCCTTTGGCACTGCCGTAAAAACCCACTAAAAGAGGAGAAAATATGAGGACAGTAGATGTAAAAAACCTTATAAAAAACTATGGAACGATCCAAGCAGTAAAAGGAATCTCATTTACAATAGACAAAGGGGAAATCTTTGGACTAATCGGACCGAATGGTGCTGGGAAAACTACTGCCTTACGAGTTATCTCTACCTTGTTGCAAGTTACTGCAGGAACAGTCACCATTATGGGTTATGACGTTGAAAAACAACCTGGCGAAATCCGTAAATTGATTAGTTACTTACCTGAAGATGCTGGAGCATATAAAACGCTCACCGGTCGTGCATACTTGCAATTTATCGCCAATTTCTTTGATGTGAAAAACACTCAAGACATGGTTGCCCGCGGCATTGAAATTGCAGACTTGAAGGACCGGATTGATGATAAAGTTGATACCTACAGTAAAGGAATGAAACGACGGCTGTTGGTCGGTCGTGCACTCATGACAGAACCAAAATTGACCATTCTTGACGAACCAACATCAGGACTTGATGTAATCAACGCCCAAGAAATTAGAGCGCTTATAAAAAAAACCGCTCAAGAAGGGACCACGATACTACTTTCATCGCATAACATGCTTGAAGTCGAATACCTCTGTGATCGCATTGCCTTAATCGACGAGGGAATCATTGTCGAAGAGGGAAAACCATCAGTCTTGATGAAAAAATATGATGCACGAAATATTGAAGAAGTGTTTACCAAGGTGGTCAAATGAGCGCGCTGGGCAATATTATCAAAAAAGAAATGAAGGAGCTGCTGACTCCTGCTACCATCCTTCCAATTGTTGTTGTCGCCTTGATCTTTGGTTCGATGGGAAGTGTTATTGAAGGCATTCAAGAAGAAGCACTAGAGCCACCAGTTATTGGATTCATCAACGAAGATAGTGGTAATTTTTCCACGATTGCATCGACTGTTATTATTACCTATACAGATGTAGTGTTTAATGCAACAGACATTGCCGAGAAGCAATCAGGTATTGATGCCATTAAACAGGAAGATGGGGTTGCCTTAATCATTATCCCGGCAAACTTTTCAGAGGACATACAACAAGGAAAAC
>CAZYFW010000043.1:0-3697 GCA_964646685.1 uncultured Thermoplasmatales archaeon | reverse complement strand
GTTGCCTTAATCATTATCCCGGCAAACTTTTCAGAGGACATACAACAAGGAAAACAAGGGACCATCGAGATTTATTGGATTATGCAGGGAGCAGGCATCATGGATGCAGTCTCATCAGATGCATTAGAACAATTGATCAGAGTTATCAACAACAACATCTCGCGAGAGTTAATTCAAGGAAATACAACGGTGAACGCAACGCTAGCGCTGAATCCTACCATGCGCAATGAAGTCACTTATTTTAAAGATGTAGAACTTCCTGGACTTTCACCCAGCATCGTCGTTGGTCTCCTCTCACAACAATCATTGTTGATTCCTATTGTTATGATGATGATCATCATTATGGCGGGCAGCATGGTCATCTCATCAATGGCAATGGAAAAAGAAAACAAAACACTCGAAACATTGCTTACTCTTCCGGTCAAACGAACGAGCATTGTAACTGGAAAGATTGTGGCAAGTGCCGTGATCGGTCTGATGCTTGCTGTTATCTATATGATTGGTATGAGTTATTATTTCCAAGGACTTGGGATGTCTGGGGGGATAAATCTCGCTGAGTACGGTCTTGTATTAACATCCCAAGATTTCATATTAGTTGGAATCTCTCTATTTATCACCCTTATCGCAGGACTTTCCTTATGTATGCTTTTGGGAACCTTTGCCAAGAACTACAAAAGCGCACAGACACTGACATTCCCCATAACAATGTTTGCGATGATTCCTATGTTTATAACCATGTTTGCAGATTTTGACACGCTACCACTTGTATTGAAGGGATTTCTCTTTGCAATACCGTTTTCTCATCCAATGATGGCACCAAGGGCACTGATGTTCAATGATTATCTCCTAGTAATTGGTGGCATTGTCTATGTTACTATCTTTGCTATTGTGACGATAGCCATTGTCGTGTGGGTATTCAAAACAGATCGATTGCTTACGGGCAGTACAAAGAAAAAAGGAAAAGATAGCTTGAAGGGAAAATTACTCTCTATGAGAAGGTTTAGATAAAACAGATTATTTTTTAGTTTCCCAATAATCCGCCCCGTTTATAAATCTCAAGTTGTACTTTTGAAAAAGGTTTTGCATTGTAGGTTTTATTATGTGTTTTATTAACTATTTTCCCATTACCAAAATCGACTGATATTTCGTCTTTATCATTAATCTTATTTGTAATGTCTTCAACAACCAGAATGGGCATAGCATTATTGATTGCGTTTCTTTCATAAATCGAGCCGAACGACTCTGCGATAATAACGCTTATACCTAATGCTTTGAAACAGTCTACGGCTTGTTGCCGAGAACTTCCGCAACCAAAATTCTTACCCACAACAACAATATCACCTTCTTTTGCTTGTTTAGCAAAAGTCCTATATCCTTCCAAGTTATCAAAAGTATATTGCCCCATTTCATTGATATCCGTAATTGAAAGATAGCGATTGTGATAGATCATATCTGTATCAATATTATCCTTTTTAATTACCCATGCTCGGCCTTCGGCATGAGTCGGTCGGGAGAACTTAATTTCCTTTTTAACACCAGAAACTTTATGCGTAATCTCCGGAAGACCTATTGATACTGGTTTTTCAGGTATGCCATCTGCTGTGGTAATAAATCCAGCAACAAGCGATGCTGCAACTGTTGCTGGAGACGCAAGATAAATATCTCCTTTACCTTGTTTACCAACAAAGTTACGATTACCGGAGGAAACCGCTACCTCACCAGATCCAGTCTGACCAATTTGACCCGCAGCACATCCAGCACAACCTGCAGATCCGACAAGAGCACCAGCATCTTTGAAAATAGAAATTAAACCTTCTTGTAAACACTTCTTCCATATATTATCAGTTGCAGGGACAATCTTAAGAACCCTATTTGGAGCGATTTTTCTACCTTTTAGAATCTTAGCAACGGCCCTCATGTCATCCATACGACCATTCGTACAAGAGCCAATAAAACCAGAATCAACCTTTGTTCCAGATACTTCATCTACACTAACAACATCTTCAGGATGCCCGGGACGAGCTGTCATTGAACCAGTTCCAGCGATGTCTATTTCAACGATCTTCTCATACGATGCATCTGCATCTGCCTGTATACCTTCTATTGAAGGGAATAAAATGATAATGCCACCCATCTCTGTGGCCATCGATGCTATCGTAATTCTACCGTCGAGTGAGAGTGAATCAACATACTCACCATACATCTCAGCAGCATAGCCAAGGAGACCATTGGCACCAAATTCTTGCAGCATTCTAAGAACAACGTCCTTAGGAGTAGCAGTTAGTAAAGGGATACCTTTTAAAACAATCTTTACTGTTGGAGGGACTTTGAACCACACTCTACCATGAGCCCAAGCATGAGCAATATCTCTATCACCCATTCCCTGGCCAAAGGCACCGATAGCACCCAAAATATTGGCATGAGAGTCGGTAGAAATTATAGTTCCATCAGTTTTTGCTATTCCTTCATCAATAACAAGATGTGTACCGATGCCTGCATTTATATCAAAAACTTTAACACCATTTTTTCTGGCAAAAAGCCTGCAAATGTGCTGATTAGCCGCATATTTTTGATCACAACCACCAGGATTACAATCAAAGGTAAAAAACGTCTTATTTGGGTCATCTAAAGACAGATTGTTTTCCTCAAGATTCTTTACAACATTAGCACCGCCAAAATCCCTAGCAACACGAACATCTATCCCTATATCAATTATGTCTCCAACTTTTGTCTCTTGGCCAGAATGATTCTCAAAAATCTTCTGAATTATGGTTTTACCCATGTTTTACCTCCATTTATGGTATATCTCGCTCATCGGGACCGTCATAATCACAATCAACATCAAACATTTTACGCATTGGTTTCTGCTCAGTTTGCTCTTCATATACTTGGGCAGTCAAACCAGCCACTCTTCCCAATAAAAAGAAACCTTTACCGAGTCTCCAGTCAAAACCCATATCTGAAATGATCGCAGCTATAGCACCGTCAACATTGATTGGTAGTTTTCTGCCAGTTGATTTCTCAAGTTCAACTTCTATTGCCCTTGAAAGAGCAATATTATTACCATTAATTCTTAATTCTTCAGCAAGTGAAAAAAGTCTTTTGGTTCTAGGGTCGAAAGTATGAACTCTATGACCAAATCCCAAGATACGTTTACCCTGCTCTTGAGATTCTTTTACTATAATCTTGGCCATATCTTCAGGCGTTTTACCTTCTTCTTTCATACGAAAAATGCCTTCTTGCAGAAATTTTGCGCCTTTCTCTATTGCTCCGCCATGCGCATCTCCAATAGAAAGAATACCAGCTGCAACTGCTGTTGGAAGAGGAACTCCACCTGACGCCACGACTCTTGAAGCCATTGCTGTCGGCGGCGTAACACCATGATCGATACAAGCTGTTAGAATTGCATCTATCATCGTTCCATGTTCTTTAGATGGTAATTCTCCCTTCAAAAGAAGATATACGACATGAGGGAACGGAATATTTCCTATCAAATCTTCCTGCCTATAACCTCTTGTAACAAGGTGGTTAGGTTCTACCTTTGTAATTTTGGTAGTCCATTTCATTTATTTCACATCCTTTACTTTCCAAATAATATCCAAGAGTGTGCCATCAAACCATTTGGTCATTCCCACAATATCCTTGGTAAATTCTATTTGCTGTGGGCCACCGGTTGCTTGATAGGCACTCTCTTTCA
>CAZYFW010000042.1:0-10006 GCA_964646685.1 uncultured Thermoplasmatales archaeon | reverse complement strand
CCCATCCAATGTAGTATGAAATACAAAAACATTATTTAACTTTTGAGACAATGCCCTATTATATCAAAATGCGATAATTTGTTTATTTTATTATAAAATTATTAATAACGCATTGGACTATTCAATGTACCGTACCACTTTAAGAAAGATTGGATTGAGGAAAACAAAGATGGACAATGATTATTATCCATGGGGTGGTGAATTTACTGCCTGTTCACCAAATGGATGTATCGCTGTTGTACTGCTTAATATAGAGTATACTCCATCTGGTAAAGTGGCCATATATGGGCCATTAAAAACAGAGAATATTGGTATTGAAAAAATCGTTGCAAATGTAATATCAAATCCACACATACGATACCTTGCAGTTTGTGGTAATGATATCAGAGGGCATCGCTCAGGTTCATCACTTATTGCTCTTAATAAAAATGGCATAGACAAGCACCACAAGATCATCGATGCTCCAGGAGCAATACCATACATTGAAAACTTAAATGAAAAAGCAATAAAACGATTTCGAGAGCAAATAAAGATTGTTGATTTGTTGGGCGTTAACGACAAAGGGCAGATTGGCAAGGTTATAGATGAACACATCGCAAAATCACCACAGCCCTTTGGAGAACCATACATTGCAATACGTATCGTGCCCGAGGTAACGGTAGTTTTAGATGACAAAAGAGCATTACATTCAAAAATTGTTATGAATTATATGGGAAAAGTTGAAAAGAGAGGTGAGTAAATATTTTCGTTTACTAAAGAACAACAAATCCTAGAGATCTCGGGGATAGCAATTGGAGGACAGCCTGGTAGATATCCTACGGCCCTCTTTGGAGGTTTGTTCTTCAAAGGAGAGCCAGATTATAAACATGCGGAAATTAACCTTAAAAAGATGCTAGATCTTAGCAAAAGAACAGGCAATCCAGCTATTCCGGATTTCTTTATTAGAAAAGAAGAACACATTGAGAGAATTATTAATTTTATTGAGGAAACACTTCCAAAATCTCACCCTTTTTCAATAGACGTTACTGATCCATTGGTAAAGGTACAAGTCTTAGAATTACTTCACGAAAAAAATCTACTATCAAGAACGATTTACAATTCTATTCATGTAGGAATAACCGACGAAGAACGTGAAGCGTTAAAAAAATATACACCAGAAATGGCACTTATTGTCGCCTTTAATCCAAAGGATAAATCTCCAGATGGAAAACTAGAGGTTTTAGAGAATGGGGCGCATCTTACAGATAGCGGGCTGCTTGATATTGCAAAAAACGTTGGTATTGATAAATTATTGATTGATACAGCTGCACTTGCACCTGGTGATAACAGCGGTGCAGCAATTGCCGCTATTCCAGTGATAAAAGAAGAATATGGTCTACCCGCTGGTTGTGCCATTCACAATGTTGTTGAAAAATCAAAATGGCTAGATGATTTTGCATCTTCAAAAAAAACCGTTGACGTTTCCTCAAATGTAAACATCCCATTGTTTGGCGGAGACTATACCATATTTGGACCTATAGAAAATGCTGATCTGGTCTTCCCTACCATTGCATGGCAAGACATTCTATTATCTGAATATACTGAGACATATTTTGGGATTGAACCAGTTGACTTCCATCCAAGGAGGAAACTGCTTTAATGACTCGGCACTTCGTAACTACCGTTATTGGATCATATCCTGTACAAGTTGACACTTCAGAGCTCATGAAAAACTATTTTGATCAAACAGAATCTTCTTGGGAAAAGTACATTGAATCTGCAGTTAGAGATATGACTGCTGCTGGTATAGACATGGTGGCAGATGGCCAAACACGAGATCCTTTCATCAACATCTTCACTAGAAAACTAAAGGGATGTAGGATTCGAGATAGAACAGAAATTATTGATAAAGTAGAGTACGATGGCCCAATAACTATAGACGATCAAAAATATGTTAGAAAGTTGCTCCCTAAAGATAAAAAACTGATAGGGCTGGTTGCAGGTCCTTATACATTGATGAAATCTTGTGTTGATCTTCATTACAAGGACGAAAAAGAACTTGCCTTTGATTTTGCCTATGCTCTTAAACAAGAGGCAGAACAACTGCAAAAACACGTTGATATGATCAGTATAGATGAACCGTTTTTTTCTAATGAAATGCCCGACTATGCAAAAGAATTGATTGAAACTGTTGCAAAGAATTTATCTTGCCCTAAACGTCTTCATGCCTGTGGAGATGTATCGGCCATTGTACCAAAATTGGCAGAGCTGCCGGTGGATGTACTGTCTCACGAATTTAAGGCTTCACCTCAACTATTTGATGCGTTTAAGAGATATGACTTTCCCCAATCACTGTGTTTGGGTTCAGTTCGTTCAGATGATCCAAGAGTCGAATCAGTTGAAGAAATCACAAATCACATCCAAAAGGGAATTGACATCTTTGGGGACAAAATCAGTCAATTGGCACCCGACTGTGGACAGAGACTGCTGCCCAGGAATGTTGCATTTCAAAAGTTAAAGAATCTTGTTCAAGCAGGAGAGAAGGTAAATGGTTGATAAAGAAGTCCCTCTAATTAATGCAACAAAAACACCGCGGAAAGATGTTATTCTTGATCCAGAAGGATTTTTTGTTGTTGAGATTGACAAGAAACAGAATAAAATCCGTGTCGAGTACTATGCAAATGTGTACAAGAAAAAAAAGATAGTTTCTGGCAATCTTCAGATGGTTTTTTCTGGAAGCAAAGCAGATGCCTTGTGTGACACGATTGTTCACCACATTTCCACTCTACAATCTGAACATTATCTTTATCTTGGACGAGAAATACAAAGGGCACAATGCGCACTTGAAAAAAACAAGAAATATGTACAAGGTGGCTGCTAAGCTTTTTTGATGGTGCTATTACCATTCACGTGGAGCTCTGCATTACCGTTTTTTTGGCGTTTATCAACATTGGTTATTTCTATTGAATCACCTTGCTTGAAGCATTGGATTTCTTTGACCTTTTCATCCCAAACAGTAAGTTGTTTAACATCGTCTTTTTCTTTTATTTTGATTTTTGCGACAAAGCCAAAGTCCCCATTATCTCTAAAAAAAGCGTTCGTAGATTCTATGGAAATCAATGTTCCCTTCACCATATTATTGATCGGTTGTTTGTTGTTGAGTAGCGACATATTTTCTGGTTCTATTTCTAACAAACTCCATCGACCTGTATTAATTTCTATTCCACTAAATCCGTCTTTTGTGTAGCCGTTAATTAGCTTAACATGAGTACCTTGCTGTATAGTTTTATTTTTTACCATCTCAACATCTTTGTCCCATAACACAAGGCGACAAGACCCTGTGTCGTCTGTGATTTCTAGGTTGACTACTGTTCCAGGGGAGCCATTTTTTCTGGTGAAATTACGTGATTCGCTGACATTTGTTACTTTCCCAAAAACTGTACATTCTAAACCAGACTCTAGATCAGCTAAATTGGAGATAGTCTGTTTGTTTCTTCCCAACTCATCTACAACTAACAAAGCAATGGAATCTTCATCAATCAGATCGTCGCATTCCTTTTGTCGTTTCGCTATTTCTTTTTCAAAATCATCTTTTGTTTGAATATCTTTAATTCTTTCATAAAGCTGATCTTTGGTGCTATGCATCCTAAGAAGTGAATGTTTATTGGTTGTTTAAATCTATTGATAGAATCTTAATAATGAATTAAAAATATTAGATTCTAACGTACGCTGTTCCTACATACAATACAGGCCCTAGAATTCTATCAATACTGACATCTCCAAAACTAATGAATAATCCAGTGAAACCAATTGATCTTACTCTATGCATGCCGAGTACTAGATATTTTTCAAACGATGGCGGAATCAGGTGAAACTTAAATAATCCAGAGAAACCTACCAAATATGAAGTAAACATAGGCCTAAACATCATCCCTGCAAATGCTTCATAATTATAAAATGGAATCCAAGTAAAACCTTTACCTACACTAAACATCGGAGTTGGTCGGAATGTGTTTCCTAATGGATTTAATAGGTCATCAATGGTGTTTGCAACTATTTGTTCAGTATCAACATCTGGAAAGTTTACGTCGAGTGCTCTGATAGAATTAATAAAATCGTTGACATTATCTTTGATCTGATTCCACTCGCCTTCAGTGATTGCAATGCCGCCGGGACTAATTATAGACATTGCAGCCTCAATCACATCTAAGAAAGCATTTAATTTATCGTTAAATGTTTGTAATTCTCCTTCAGATATCTCCATCTTTGCCGAGTAATCATCTTCGGTGATTCCTGGCATCCATATCGTAAGAATTTGCTCTTTACCATTCGATTTTTCTGCACTAATAGATGGGGTGGTAGCGACTGCAATAAATAATATTATTATCCCAAAAACCAAACATTTTCTAAAAGAATTATTTCTCATACTCGTTTTCCTCCATCTATCAACTTATGAAAAATAGGTTGCCATATATATAATTTTTCTCAATAATATTTAATAACTAAAAATTTAGCATAGCTAGAATAAACCCATGTTCTTCGCGAAACCAGAAAGAAAAAGATGAAGTTTGTTAGTTTGTCATTGGGACTTGATGTATCAGCCGTCCTAGAATTTGAAAGAACAACGGGTTTGTCGATTGTTTAAGGATAATTTGTTGACTGCTTTGATAGTTTACTGGCACAGATACTTCAAGATATCCCCACTCACTTTCTTGATCATAAACGTCTTTAGACTTCGCTTTGATTGTATATGCCCCCTTGTTAAAAGTATGAGTTAATATTATTTGTTCTCCAGAGGAATACGGACCAATCCATTCCCCAACATTGGAATACCCGCCCCACTCAATATAATAATAGACATCGTCTCCATTGGGGTCTATTGTTACGAATGTGTATTCATATTCTATTCCTTCTGTTGGTCTTACTGGACCGCTTATCGTTGGAGCATTTGGCGGGCTGATATCCTCCTCTATTCCTGCCCATGTTGCATCGTTTGCTGTGTTGCCTCCGCTATCGGTAACAGTCAAAATGACATGATAAATCCCCTGCTGTGAATACGAATGTGTGGGAGTGACCCCAGTATCATTTGATCCATCTCCAAAATCCCAATAATAAGAAATAATGTTTTCCTCAGGGTCAAAAGTACCGCTTGCGTCAAATGTTATTCCCTCATCAATGTCTCCAAAGTATAAGCCTCCAGCATCTGCAATAGGCGGCCAGTCAACGCTTTCGGGGTCGTAGTCTGCCCAAACTATCATAGAATTATCGATGTTTAGAGCGTTGTACTCGATGTTAAAAAGTCCCCCATAGCCCCAATCGGTCCCCCAGCTATTTTTACAAATCCAATATCCGCCTTTTCCAACAAGAGGGCTGTCCTTCCAACCTACTATGACGATCACATGATTAACACCAAAAACCTGTTTCAGATATGGAAAATATTTGTTAGGGTTATGCTGTATCGAACCCCATAATGAAAAGAAATCGGTAGCTTTGATACCTGCAGCAACTGGACCCATCGACATGATCTGAGTTTTAATTGCCTCTATGTCTGAAGCTGATCCATCTGTCTCCCAAGAACCGGTAGCTAAGAGCGGGACAAGAAGATCTATCCAGTTTGGACATTTATCGGAACATGGAACATCATCATTTCCTTGATAAGGAAAACAGGATTCAGGTATAGCACCATTTTGATAATTTCCCTCAGGAGTAGTTTCCATTAAAAACCTCAATGCACGAGAAGAACTTCCACCATGGCAGCTTCCTGCCTCGGGCAGACAGGAAAGTACATATTGTTCGGATAGGTCTGGATTTAATTCTGCACATCCTTCTTTAATGTTTACAATGCTTTCAAGAACACCGATTGCAGCAAAATCCCAACAATCACCACATAACTGTTTTTTTACAGGAGTAGTCCAATCCTGACCATCATGATCTAACCAACTGAACTCAGCAGGTGTATTCATAATCTGTGGTTTTTGCGAAACATAATCTGGATCTAGTTGAATAATCTGATCTTCCATTACAGGATATTCAAGATAAACGTATTCGCCATTTTTAACATTAATTTCATTATTTATGTCACATCCACATCCATCATCAGCAATGATTTCAGTATGAAGTTTATTACTATCGATTTTATTCATAGAACCCAATGCTGGTAAAACAGCAGTAAACATCAGCATGCAAACAAAAACACTTACTAGTTTTTCATTCATTTATATTTCTCCCTCAAATTATAATCTGGAAACAATTATTGGTTTATAAATTGATTTAAAAGAAAAAGAGGGGTAGATTGTTATTAGTGACTATCTAGCTGTTGTTTTGATTGTCTGAAATATCTGACTGATGCTTTGCTGACTACTGGACATAGTTGTAGATTGTTGATTAGCAGATGTTGTAGTGATATCAACCTGATCTTCATCTTTATTTGCATTTTTGATATCTGAAATTTTTAAAATAAAAGGATTCTGATTGCTAAACAAACCTACACCAGAAATAGAACTGGCAGTCAATAAAATTAGTAAAAAAATAGATACTGCAACACAACATATTCTCTTTTCAACCATAACTCTTCCCCCGAATTATTTAAAAAAAAAATACATTATAATATTATTAAATTTTTCTTTTTATTTAATTATTTTAATCAAAAATTATAAACTATATAAACATTTTAAAAAACATGTTGAGAATTATAGCTATACCAAATAAAAGAATAATAACGCCAATTACCCGCCCGAGTCGATTTTCATTAATACGATTTGCAAAAAGAGAACCCGACACTGCACCAACAGCAGCGGAACCGCCCGCTACCACAGCAGCATATACAATAATCCCACCATCAAAAACATGGCCAATTGCACCTGAACCAGCAATAAAAAACATCATAAGAAGCGACGTACCAATTGCAATATGAAGTTCATATCCCAAAACAAAAATAAAGATAATAACGAAGAGAGCTCCACCACCCATACCTGAAAAACCACTAATCAACCCTACAACAAACCCAAAGACAACAAACGAAAGAGTCTTATTCTCCTTAAACCAGTTGAAATTAAACCTATTCTCAATAAAATTAATGTTACTCTGAACGCCATTGACAATAAAGTTAACGCCAAGAAAAATCAGAGTGCCGCCAATAAAGATTTGAAGACCTGACTCAGGGGCACTTGATGTAAACCTACTCCCAATGAATGCACCTATAACACCAGTACATGCAAGAGGACCTAATGAACGCAGATCAACATTGCCATTCTTAAGAAATATCAAACCAGCAACGCCACCGATAATACAATCAATGATAAGATTTGTACCGATCACTTGATGCATAGAATAACCAAGAAAAATCGTTAAACAAGGAATCATAAAAGAACCAGCAGTACCAGAAGTCATCCCAACAAACATACCGCTTCCAAAACCAGAGATAACAAGAATAATAGCTGTTAAGAAATCAGTTATCACGTAAAAAGCTAAATATATTCTCCCAATAAATAGATTATCTTTTTATAACATTAATTTAAAATATAAAAAAGAAAAAAAGAGAGGGGAGGGGTTGATTATTGGTTCGTAGGCATTGTTTGTTGAACAGCGGTGGATTTGAAGGCCATTTGCTGTATGATTCTCTGAAGTATAGTCGTCTGTTGTGATTGCGGTTGACTTTGTTGAGACATGAAGAAACCAATCAAACCGTTTGGATCCCACCATCCATTGGTTCCAACAACAGTATCATAGATATCTACATCGCCGTTTGCATCAGTGACTTTCAAGCTTACCCAATAGACGCCGTGAGTGTTCCATATCTTACTCACAGTTTGGCCATTACCATCATCATAGTAGCCATCCTCGTCAAGATCCCACTCATAAGTATATGGAGCCTGCCCATCACTTGCAATGCCTGTAAGATAAGTAGTTTCGCCACGATCAGCCAAGATACCGGCTTCGCCATCAACAATCTTTGCTTTCAATCCACTAGCAGGAGGTCGTCCACCAATCTTAAGGCTTGGATCACCAAATAAGACCCATTGTTGAACAGTTTTAGCATCAATTTGATAATCCATTGGTGGGAATGTATCTAGATACTTGGTACACGCTCCGCCCCATGTGTCTCCAAGAATATCCACACCCTCATCGAATGTTTTGTAAAAACATACTTGCTGATATCCGCCAAAGCGCTCAATTGTATCGGGCTGATTGTCGCCATCGCCATCAAGATCGCCATTTTCTCCCACTGCCCCATAACCTAGGCCTGTATTTGCCATAGTGGCAATAGATCCACCGCCAATCTTACGGGTGAGCCACCAGCCAAAGCACTCTGGAACTGGCATACCGTAACACCACGTGTGCTTGGAGTTGTCCTTATCAGCCAATGTTTTAAGTAAAGATACATTGAACTGATTATTGTGACAGCCACCAACAATAGTCACTGGAAGTTTTTTACCGTTGAAGATTAATGGGAATTGAAATATCTGTATACCGCCAGTCCAATCGCCACCATCTGGAAACGGATAATGTGTATTCCATGAGGCAGGATTTCCATGTCCATCAAAGAGCATATGACCAGCACCTCCAGTTATTGCACTCCTAATACCTGCTGTTGTTGGCACGAGACCACTGCCACCTTGGTTAGTTGCATAAACTTTCACAGGGTCAAATCCACTCATATAATTGCTCAATATGTATTCAGTTACCAACTCACCTTCAACGTAGTTAGTACCAATGTCTTCATGAGAATCACCGGCAATCAAAATCATTTTATCATACCAACTTCCAGCAAGTTCACTTTCATAGTTGATAATTCTACTTACTGAAATTTTGACTTCGAAATTATTACGACATGGAAGGCGACCAACATAAACATCTGGATAATGATCAAACGTATCTTTTCCAGGAGTATTGTCCCATTTTGCAAATATTCCATCTCCATTTGAGTCCCATTCAGAGAAGTTGCCTTCACTGTCATAGATATCTGCATAGTACAAATCACTGATATAACCAGGATCGTAGATCTTGCCACTGTCCCTGACATTGGTATATCTCACTGGAACAAGCCAATCAGCCACACCTTTGTTTCGATCGTCTTTAGGTACAGCATTAAGTAGTGAATCTAGACCACCTACTAGTAAAACGTAGTCAATTCCCCATGTCTCTCGAGCGTCTTTGATGAAATATTTAATTTGTTCAGGCTCGTCAACGCCAGAGTATTCATTGTAAATATCTCCAAGTGTCTTAATTGTTGTAGAGATACCAACGCTATTTTTATGGGTGACTAGTCTTTGTAGCTCACTAGAGAAAACGCTTGGACAAATAATTACCATATCGTAAGAGTCACCGAAAGTAACAGGAATCAAAGGTTCTTCATAAGTTATCGATAATTCTCCACCCTCTATGTAGTTAATTGTATCCGTTGCTGGGCTATATCTCTCAGGATAAACGATAACGTTTAAGAATGTAGTAGGATTGCTGTTCTCGTCACGTCCCCCACCAGTATAATATGTAACCCAATCTTGTGGGAATAACTCATCTGAACCATATATCACATCATCCAAAATATACTCAACTGATTGCTCAACTTCTTCAGCAACTGGTATTGCTTGTGGAGCCGGAATGACTTTATGTTGCAGCGTTAACGTTTTAACTGTCCCTTGTATTGAAAGGGAGACGTCGTTAATTTTTGTTCCAAATGGAAGCTTATAAGATACGGTATAAAATGGCAACATTGGTTCGCCAGCACGATAAAGTTGTCTATCTGCACCGGAAACATCCAATTCTACAAATGTGTCAGCATCTATTGTGGTTTGTGTAACAACCGGATCTGAAAACTGCAGATTGACTATTTCATGCGTCTCTGTTTCTTTCGCTTTCTGCACATTATTTAATACAAAAACATTCGGGTTTCCAATTTTGTTAACACCAGCTTCTTTTCCTATGCTTATTGCAGCGAAACCACTCAATAAAAGTAGCCCTACTACAAAATAAGGCAATATTTTCATTTTTCTTACTACCCCCTAATTAACAACCATTAATCTTTATG
>CAZYFW010000041.1:8210-10271 GCA_964646685.1 uncultured Thermoplasmatales archaeon | reverse complement strand
AAAATCAATGCAAATAATATTCCAATTATTTTTTTATTCATTATTTACCACCTTTTCCTCCAGAACCATTGCCATTACCGCCGCTACCGTTGGGATTCATATTGTTTAATCTATTCTGCATCCTTTGCTCCATTTCCACTCTCACTTGGTCATCATCAACATTTTGTGAATTATGTATTCGATTTGTTATTCTTTCCTCTTTCCTCTCCTGAAAATTTTCAGTTGCATTCTCGATACAAACTCTAGACTGTATCCTATTCCTAATCTTGTATTCCTTTAATTTTGAAAAAATTTGATATCTCTTTTCTTTCGTCATATTATTCACAACTTTACTTATCTGCTGTTTTACCTGCTCTTTTGTAAGATTGCCATTTTGATATTCATTTAACAAAGAGTTATTGGTTTCCCCAAAAATACCATATATTCTGTGTAATTGATTTCTATTGAATTGTCTTATTTGATTTTGGATTTTCATACTAAGATTTTGAACCTGTTCACAAACCATCGATCTAATTAGTTCTTTTAATGATTCTATCATTTGTTCATCTAAAAATTCATCTAGCGCCTCTCTAAAATCTTTTGTAAGTTCAACAGCATCACTTTTCAAATCAACAAATATTTGAACTGCATCGGTTGAATTTGAATCTGCAGATTGGACTTCTTCTTTTAAAAGCTCCAATTCAGCAAGTATTGCCTCGAGCTCTGTAGTATTATACTCTGCTTCTTTTAACACAGAAACAACTTCTTCTCCTTTGATTATATTTTTTGTTATGGCTTTTTCCAGTTGCAATAATCTAATATATGCCCCTGTTTGACTATCCATTATTTCCAATTCTTCTTGTGTATCTTTAGCCTCATCCGCCAAGGCCAAAGGCGTCAGAGAAGCCACCATTACCAGCACAATTACAATATTCAATATTTTTTTCATATTACCTATACCTCAGAAACCAATCCATGTTAGCTTCAATCTAATATTGGATGAAACAACATATATATTTTAACCGAAAAAAGGCGGAACAAACCGGAACAACTCTGAAAAACGTTAAGGTTTTTTTAATCTAATTAAATTTGACATACCTATGTTTTCCTTTTCAATTAATCCTTTAAGTTCTAAACCACGGATATTCCTTGAAACAGCTGCTTTAGGTATTTTCAATTCTTTTTGAATATCCGTCTGTGTTAAAGGTCTTTTTCTTTCCAATAACAGGTTAATTATTTTCTTTTGCCTCTCATTTAGTCCTTTAAGATCATATTCCTCAACGGAATCTATTGTCTTTTCAGGTTTTTTAACTACTTTTAATCTTTTAAAAAGCATAAAAGCCAATATTATAACAAATATGAGAATAAAGATTAAAAGTATAAACGACAGGTCGAGTTCCATTGAATTATCATCTAAGGATTTTTCGACTTGATATTGAACTGCAACAGAAAAAGATTTATTTTCGCCAAAACCTTTTACCAAAAGATTACCAAGCTCCTCTTCTATTCTAATTGAACCCGATGATTTAACATAGTTTATTGAAGAACCTTCAGGCAAAGTCAGAATATAAATAAAATCTGAAAAAACCTCATCTTTTGTAATATTTAACAACCAATAACTCTGTTTTTTTGAAGTATAAAGCGCTGTATCTTCTGCCAATAGATCTGGGTGATTGGTAATACCATTTATTGTTACAAATCCAGAATCATCGACATCAATAGTTATATCTGCATAATAGTCATCAGCACAAACAGAGGGCATATAAGGAGTTAATAAGAGAATTGCTAACAATATAAAGAATGCCTTGCGTAAATTTTTGTTTTTTGATCCCATCATTTCTCCTTATACTTAGCCCAAATATTTTTATCTCAATCTTTTTTGTATTCGTGACATATGTATCTCTCGTTCTTATTAATTTATTTTGTTCAATCCAGGTAAATGAAATTCGAAGTAACAAATAATCGGCATTTTTCCAACAGGCATAAAACACTAATAAGTTTTTTGAAAGAAGGAGATGGGTGTTAATTTTTTTTGTTAAATATGTAAAATAAAATCGCAATTAGTACTATAGTATATACAAA
>CAZYFW010000041.1:0-8200 GCA_964646685.1 uncultured Thermoplasmatales archaeon | reverse complement strand
CTTTGTAAATTGGTGTTTCAGAATTACCAATGCGAGCATAAAACACTAGTAAGCCAATTGAAAAAAGAGAAGATTAGTATTAATTTTTTTTGTTAAATATATAAAAGAGAACTGCAATTAATACTATAGTATACACAAATCCTATACCAAGATGTAAATAGTCATTTGTCCCAGTAGAAATAACTTCTTTTAGGGTTACAAATGCCCAGAAATTAGGAACTGGTGCAAATATGTATTTTAAGTTATCTGAAAGTAAAAAAATAAAAAGTGGGACCAAAAATACTGTTCCAGATATTTTGAATATTGCAAATGCTTGTACTTTGTTGGTTGCAAATGAGCTAACCATTAGTGCGGAAAATGGCGTTAACAGGGTAAATAGAAGCGCAATGGGAATATACTGCATATAAGAAAATTGAGTATTTTCTACTAATCCGGAAAGTGGTGGAAATATTAATAGAACGATAAACGAGAAAATTGAAAGGAACAACATACGATAAACTAGATAGCTGTTTCGTGAAATTGGCATAACACGAAGTACAGTTAACAGATGTTCATCCCGTTCGTCCAAAATTAAAAATGCTGCAATAAAACCATAAACAAGAGGAATCATAGTTGTGCATAGCATAAAGATCATTGTATAATTGCCAGCCAGTGGAATGGTATCTTTTAACGCAGGTGCAATCCAATGTAGAATTATTCGAGAGACAACTACAACCATCAATGGTAAAACTATTGCAGCATACACAAGAAATTTATCCCTGATGATATTTTTAAAATCATTTATTGCCAGTCTTAGCACATATATCATTTTTAGCCTCCTTTTAAAACAATATGTTTATAAAATGCCTTTTTTGCAAAGAAGTAAAATAGCACAATCCAAAACACTTGATAACCAATCCCATATGCTATTTCCCAGGTTTGGAGGGCTGCTGCATTGAATACTCCATCAAACAAGATAAAAGATGCTTGTGTTGGCCATAGGTAAAATATAGGATTTTCAAATAGTCCAAATAATTGAAGCAATGGCGGGAAAGTAAGGCCAATAAATCCAATCATCATGCCTAGTAAATATCCATTGATGCTGTTTACACGAGATACAAGGATAAATCCAAGGAGAATCAACATAACGGATGTAAGAATTATTCCTGATATTAAGTAGAAGATATTAAAAGAAATACCATTAAAAATAACCATTAGACCAATAAATATTGCAGCAGATATTACTGAAAGAGTTGTTAGCGATATTATTTTTGATAGGAGATAGTCATCTGTATTCATAGGAGTTATTACCAAAGCCTGAAGCACATTTTCTGATTTTTCAAACAAAACTAAAGCACCAACAAACATAATACCAATCAGTGCAGGGTCAAAAAATAAAAGCACTGAATGAACTTGAGTCTGGCCTTTCAAGGATTCCACTGCTCGGGTAGTTAGAAAATATAAAACTACGCTCAAAATCGATATATGAATAATCTTATATCTAGATAAAAGAAGGAACTCCCATCTAAGCATATTTTTAAGATTGCTCATTTCAACTTCCTACCTGTTGCTTTAATAAAAATATCATCAAGGGTTGCCTCAGCTGTATGAATAGTCTGAACATTTCCATCCATCAAAAGCCTTAAAAAATCTTCATTATCTGTAAGATTTATTAAATCAAATTCTTGACTCATCAATTCATCATTTTCAAGATATTCAACTTTTACAATTTTTCTACCATGCCTTATTTTTAACTCTTTCGGACTTTCAATAAGACTAAGCTTTCCATCAACAATAAATCCTACTCGATCGCAGAGTTCATCAGCATCATTCATGTTATGTGTAGTTAGAAAAATTGCTTTTCCTTCCTTTCTTTTCTGGAGGATGATATCTTTAATTAATCTTGAACTAACAGGGTCAAGACCAGTTGTTGGTTCATCAAGGAATAGAACTTCAGGATCATTGAGTAAAGACCGGGCGAAGTTAAGTTTTGACCGCATGCCTTTAGAAAAAGTTGCTACGCGTTGGTCTGCATCCTTTTCAAGTTCCACCATTTCTAAAAGCTTCATCGGATCTATTGTTTTTTGACGATAGAATGATGCAAAAAGTTCTAGATTTTCAAGAGCCGTTAGTTTTTGATAGTGATTAGGAAGTTCAAAACCCACTCCGATTCTATTGTAGATTTCTGTTTTCCAATTCTTTAGGTTTCTACCCAACAATTCTACATTTCCAGAATTTTGCTTTAACAGCCCAATTATTATTTTTTGGATTGTGGTTTTTCCTGCGCCATTTGGCCCAAGAAAGCCAAATATTTCTCCTTTTTTAATTCTAAATGAAACACCATTAACCGCTTTTTTCTCAGATTTTGGGTATGTGAATTCTATGTTCTCCACATTAATTGCAACAGAGCCGTTTGTTGGCATCGATGTAGGTTTTTCTTCCCGAAATGAGAAAATGCCTTTTGTATTACATTCTGGGCATGTTATTTCTATTGTCTCACCAAGTGTGCCATGAACAGTAATTTCGTTTTTACAATGAGAACATGCAATTTTTTTTGTTATCATGTTTTCATCTCCCATCATTTTTCACCCTTTTTAAATGCATATATGTAAATCGTTGATATAATTGATTTATGCAGTACATGTATGATAGTTTATATATTGTCTAAGTTATTCAAGGTTCATGAGAAAATTAACCATTGAACTGAAAATAAAAGAAGAGTTTTTAGAGATGTTAAATTTTATGTTAGATAAAGTTGAATCTATAGAACTTATTGAATTAACAAAAATAGATTTTGAACGGGGAATCAAGATGGGCATTGCAGCCATAACCATGAAAGAAGGCTATACAATTAATGATATACCCCTACCAGAACATATGGAGATGTTAACTGTATTAAAAAAAGAGGGAAACAGATATATTGTTTTCTCCAAAGTCAAATTTTTTGAAAAATTATCAGGCATTGTAAAAAAATTTAACATCGATATAATATGGGAAACTCCATCAATTTTTAAAAGTGATAAAATTATTATGAGTGTAACCGGAAATGAAGAAAATTTGAAAAAATTTTTAGAGGCAGTCAAGCATCTTGGAGAAATTAAAAGTACTAGTTTTAAGAAGGCGACGTTTAATGAACAGGCAATTCTTTCATGCTTAACTGAAAAACAAAAAGAAATTTTAATTGCTGCAAAAAAGAACGGTTATTACAACTATCCTAGAAAAATAAATAGCCAAGAACTCTCCGAAAAAATTGGCCTTAGTAAACCAACTGTTATTCAACATCTAAGAAAAGCAGAAGTTCGTCTTGTTTCAAATATATTGACAGGGTACTAATATAATAAAAATGGAGACACTAAATGAAAGAGATAAAAGTAAAGTTTTATAAATGTGAAACTGAGGTATCGACTCTTACCTGTAAAGTGGCAAAAAGTTTCGGAGAAAAAATGAAGGGGCTTATGTATAAGTCGTCTTTAACTAAAGATAAAGGCATGTTGTTTCCATTTTTGGTTCCATGGTTTAGAGGGTTTTGGATGAAAAACGTAGTAATCCCATTGGACATTATTTTTATTAATAGAAATTTAAAAATCCTCAATATATGTGAAGCAGATGTGGATTCTGGTTGGCTTCACAAAATATATTGGAGTCGTGGTCTGTGTAAATATGTTGTTGAGTGTAACAAAGGATTTTGTAAAAAACATAGTATTTCTAAACAGACGAAAATAGAAATTAAAAAAAGAGATTAGTGCAGGATAAAATCCTGCATTTTGTTATTATTCTTCAGTTGTGGCTGTGACTTCGATAGCTGTTATTTCTGTTGTGTCGGTTAATCCAAAACTGTCTGTGACAGTTAATGTAACATTGTAGGTTCCAGCTGCTGCATACACATGTGTCGGATTCTGCGTGGTATTCGTTGTATTATCTCCAAAATCCCATGAATATGTTAGCGTGTCATCAGTATTTGCGTCAGTTGAAGCATCTGTAAACACGACTGATAAGTTAGTTGCTTCAGAACTGAATATTGCTGCTGGTGCCACATTACCAACAATAATGGTTGTTGCATCTGTTGTATAGTCAACAGTTCCATCATTTACTGTCAGTGTAACATCATATGAGCCATTCGCAGCATATACATGAACTGGGCTTACATCTGAAGCTTCGGTAGGCGAAGTATCATCACCAAAAACCCACGTATATGTTAACGTGTCATTGTCTACATCCGAAGCTGTGCTGGTAAAAGTAACTGTTCCTCCAGCCATTGAGGTATTATGCTCTATGTCAGAGGTAAAACTAGCTTCAGGTGCAGTGTTTTCTTCCTCAGTTGTTGTCTCTGTACATCCGCTTAATATTCCCACTAGCAGTGCCATACTAACTAGTAAGATGATTAATTTTCCTTTCAAATTTCTCTCCTCCAATTAAACCTTTCTTCTATATTTCATAGCTCCATGTACTCTTTCATGAAGTCTATATTCTAAAAGATACGATGCAAAAAACAGTATATATTTCTTTCGAATTTTTCATCCGGGCATTTTTGAGATGAACTTGAGTTTTAAATGAATAATTTTATAATTACCATTTCTATTACGGTATCGGATGCAAAGTTCTTCCAAAATGAGGGATAGTTTTGACTGAAATAACCGCACATGAACTAGCGAAAAAACAAAAAGAGATCTCTGTCGCAGAATTCTTTGAAAGAAATAAACATATACTAGGCTTTGGTAATCCAACCAGGGCCTTGATTACAAGTGTTAAAGAGGCAGTCGATAATAGTTTAGATGCATGTGAAGAAGTAAATATTATGCCAGAGGTCTATGTTGAAATCAAAAATCATGAGGATAATGAATGTGAGATTATTGTCGAAGACAATGGCCCAGGAATAATCAAAACACAGATACCTCACGTTTTTGGGCGATTATTATACGGCTCACGATTTCATGCAATTCGACAAAGTAGAGGGCAGCAAGGTATCGGTATTTCTGCAGTCGTGTTATATGGTCAATTAACCACTGGCAAACATGCAAAGATAATTTCAAAAATAGAAGAAGATAGACCAGCATCTGTGATGGAGCTGGCCATAGATACAAACAAAAATCGTGCTGAAGTTATCAACCGAGACATAGAACATTGGGATAAACCAACTGGCACAAGAACTGAGATAAGCATTGTGGCAGATTACAAGCGGGGAAAACGTTTTGTATATGAATATTTACAGAGTACATCTATCGTAAACCCACATGCACAGATAGTTTTTAAAGAGTCAGATGGAACAGAACATGTGTTTGAACGAACCTCAGAAAATCTTCCAAGAAAAGCTGTTGAAATTAAACCACATCCATATGGAGTTGAACTTGGAACGCTTATTAAAATGGCTAAGTATACCAAAAGTCGAAAACTCTCTTCATTTTTGAAAATGGAATTCAGCTGCATGGGAGACAGAACTACAAAAGCAGCTTTGGAACAAGCACAATTGGATGGAGGACTTGATCCAAAGAAGATGTCAAGAGAAGAATTTCTAGCATTGCACAGGGCATTCAAGAAAATAAAGATAATGGCACCATCAACCGAATGCTTATCACCGATTGGTGAAACATTAATTAAAAGAAGTTTGAAACATGAGACCAAGGAGATTTCCCCAGAATTTATCATAACGACGTCTCGACCTCCATCAGTTTATTCTGGCAATCCATTCCAAATTGAAGTGGGGCTGGTGTACGGCGGTAACCTTCCAAAGGATAAACCTGTACGTCTGTTACGTTTTGCAAATCGCGTTCCACTATTATATCAGCAAGGAGATTGTGCAACTACTGCAGCCATTTCATCAATAGATTGGCGGCGATATGGACTGGATCAACCATCTGGAAAAGGTATACCAACAGGCCCTGCAATCTTACTAACACACATGTCTTCAACACTCATTCCATTCACGTCTGAGAGCAAAGAAGCAATAGCCGATATCAATGAAATTGAAAGCGAAATTAAACTTGCATTCAGAGAATGTGCAAGAAAAGTACAACATCACATCCACAAAGAAGAGAGAAAAGTAAAAACTCGGGAAAAATTCGATTTAATTACAAAGATTCTACCAGAGATTGCAAAAAAATCAGCCAATATGTTGGACAAGCCAGTACCATCATTAGAAGCAGTCATCACCAAAATTATGGATATAATATGGATCGAAGACTTGATTGAATATGAAAAGGTTCCTGGAAAACCAGTGCAAACAACACTCTTGAAAGATGATCAAGAAAAACAAGAAGGAGTTGTTACAAAGAGTCAAATCCTGGTTGTGAACTACAAACGTACACCACAGAAATTCAGCCTGTACGCTGTGATTCCTGAAGATGCAGTGGTTGGAGAAGTAATTCCCAAACCAACAAAAATTACGAATAATTACATCAAGTGGAAGTTTGATGGGATTCAACCAGCAAATAAGGTTGATGTATCTTTTGAACTTGCTGGTTTGCAGAAGGAAGATTTTGATGAGAACGATCTATACATCGAGAACATTAATCCTGCCTATGTTATTGGTGCAGATAAATGGGAAGGTGATTAATCATGGTGAAAGACTACTCCAATGTCATTACAAAAATAGATTCTATTGCTGAAAAGATCTATGAGGATCTTCAAAAAACAGATATTCCCTACCTTCAACTTTCTACTCGTACGAAAGCCAACATAAAATTTGACGATAAATTAAGTGTGTGGAAGTATGGAAATAATATGTCAGAACGTTCTGCAAAATCACTTGACGGTGCATACATGCTACTCCGCACAATGTACATGGTTGATTTTATCAAAAAGATGATCAAAGCAAACAAAACATCTACATTGAGGGAAATGTATTATATATCCGAAGGGTGGAATCTTGGAAAATTCAGTTCACAGCCTGAATCCGATTCATTAGCAGAAGATCTTGAGGTCATTACAAGTTGCATGAGAGAGGATTTCAAACTAAGACCAGAAGAAGATGGCGCTCGTGTTATTGGAAATCTTACCATTGAAGAAATGACACGGAATAAGACAAAAAAGAAAATCCATTGCCAGGACGATGTTGGTGATTCAGGATACTCAATTCCATATAACGTCGAACCTGAAAAAATCACATTTAAAAGCGCTGATGCTGACTTTGTTTTAGCAATTGAAACTGGCGGTATGTTTGATCGGCTAGTAGAGAATGGTTTTGATAAATCACATCGTGCAATTCTTGTTCATTTGAAAGGACAACCAGCCAGATCAACAAGACGATTTATTAAACGATTAAGCGATGAGAACAAATTACCGGTGCTTGTATTTACCGACTGCGATCCTTGGAGTTATCGAATCTTTGGTAGCGTTGCTTATGGTGCCATTAAAACCGCACATATTTCTGAGTATCTAGCCACACCATCAGCTCAATATCTTGGTGTAACACCTTCAGATATCGAAAATTATGAACTACCAACAGACAAGTTGACAACGGAAGACGTTCGTGCATTAAAGAGTGAATTATCAGACCCAAGATTTCAAGAATCCTTCTGGAAAAACGAAATTAAGTTACAGCTCAGTATCGGTAAGAAATCAGAACAACAGGCTCTTGCAAAATATGGTCTTGACTATGTCACTGATACATACCTACCAGAAAAACTAGCGGAGATAGGTATAACAAAACGATAAACTACTTATTCTTCGTTTATCCAAATTTCTCCAGGTGAAGCCATGAGTGCTCTAATTCTAAGTATGCCGTGGTCATCAATTTCGATGTGCGTCTTACTAAAAATACCGCCGTTAGAAGATTCTGGATGTGTATAGATATATAATCGCTTACCATCAATAAACTCAGGTTTTGGTCTTTCTTCTATCAAACGTTTCTTTTTTACCATAGAGTAGTGAAGATATATGATAATGCCAAGCAGAACAAGAATTCCAACCAAAGCAGCCATTATGTACATCCATACATCTAGAATAAATAATGCCCAATCTGGCTTCATTTCAAATATACCGATACCGATTCCAACAGCAACTACTAATAGAATAAATAAAAATGTGATGGCAAGGAAAAATTTTGTTATCTTAGCATAACGGACTCGAAGAGTATCTTCAACCGTCGTCCATTTTTTTTCCATCTCATACATGATATCTGTACTATCTGGTATGGGATTTATAGGCTTTTAAAATTTTCTATTTATTATTTTTTATGTGATATCCCGAATTAAGTTTCTCCTGGTTTTTCAAATTCATAATTTCA
>CAZYFW010000040.1:0-10332 GCA_964646685.1 uncultured Thermoplasmatales archaeon | reverse complement strand
ACTAAATTGCTTTTTTCTTTATTTAAAACTGATATCTCCAAACCGTTTGTACTAGCTACAATTAGTAATATTACTAACATAACAAGTAGTGATATTGATTTTTTCATAAGTTTTATTATCTTTTTGATTTATATATATAAATAGTTTTCTATAAAATTGCTAGAAAATTTACTGATGGGTCTGTTTAGATTTTAACTCAAGGATACCCGTTATCTGAGGATTAACAAAGCAGTAGTTGTTGAAATGAAATCACTGCAGACTCACTCCATCTTCTTTTTTGTTTTCAGAACAGAGTAAAGAATATATATTAAACCCGTGGTTCACTAGTCCAATATGGATCGATTCAAAAAATCAAAAACAATGGTATTTCCCAGAGAAATCATTGTAGGGCATAAGGCAACGTCTCAAATCGCTGAAATATGTAATAGAATAGGCGTAGGTAAATCTGCATTAGTAGTATCTGATAAGATAACTAAGAAACTTTCTGGAGATGAAATAACCAAAATTCTTTCAAAAGCAGACTATAAAGTAGAACAAAAAACAGTTTCTGCACCGACAGTGGGCGAGGTAAACAGTGTTATTAATTTCGCCCATAAAAACAATATAGAAATCCTACTAGGTGTTGGTGGTGGAAGCGTTATCGACATTACAAAGCTTGCAGCCTATGAACTTTCTAGACCTTATATCAGTGTACCAACATCTGCAGCCCACGATGGAATTGCATCACCTAGAGCATCGTTGAAGCATAGAACCGGGTCGGTTTCAAAAACAGCAACATCCCCTGTGGCAATACTTGCGGATACAGCCATCATTCGAAAAGCACCATATCGAATGCTTGCATCTGGCTGTGCCGACGTTATATCAAACATGTCTGCAGTAATGGATTGGGAGCTTGCGCATCGATTAAAGAATGAAGAGTTTAGCAGTCACGCTGCAGTCCTTGCAAAAACAGCAGCGCAGCTTCTTATTGATAATGCTGATGAAATAAAACCTGACACAGAAGAATCGGCATGGCTTGCAGTGAAAGCTATGATTGTATCTGGTGTTGCAATGAGTGTTGCAGGAAACACCAGACCGGCATCAGGATCGGAACACATGTTTTCCCATATGCTTGATCATCTTGGACCCGGTATTATGTTAAAAGGAAGAGGTAAGGCGCCTTTACACGGCGAACAATGTGGCGTTGGCGCCATTATGATGGTCTATCTCCATGGTGGAGATTGGAAAGAGATACGAAATGCATTAAAAAAGATTGGAGCGCCTACTACATCAGAAGAGTTAGGAGTATCTAAGAAAAAAATCATTGAAGCACTTGACCGAGCGCAGGAAATAAGACCAGAACGCTATACGATTCTTGGAGAACAAGGGTTAACCGAAGATGCAGCAAAAAAACTAGCCAAAACAACAGGAGTGATATAAACATGCCACTAGTAACTCTTATCGGAGAAAAACTAGCACATGAAGATGTTGAATTTTGTTATATGGGACCAAACAGTGAGTGTCGGAACTGTAAACTCAAAACGGTTTGTTTTAATCTGAAATTAGGAAGATGTTACAAAATAACTAAAGTCAGAGATAAACGACATGCATGTAATGTTCACGAGGGAACAGCCGTCGTTGTGGAATTGCAAGAACTACCTATTTTCACTACCATAGATAAAAAACTTTTAGAAGGAAGTAACTCAAAAATCGAGAAAAAAAACTGTAACAATATCGGTTGCATATATTATGACCTTTGCAGCAATCTCGCCATTCAAAAGGATAAAAATTATAGCGTAAAAAAGATTTTTGAACCTATTGATTGTCCAATTGGATATGATTTGCAAAAAGCAGAGCTTACTGATGAATAAACTTAATGACAAATGACGTTGTCGATTAGTCCATCAAATCCCTTTGCGTCAGTACCAAATGTACCTCCAATATCGCCAATAATCCTATACCAAGAGGTAGTATCAATGGTTGAATCGTTGTGCTCATTATCAGTTATCTGAGCAATACCGATGCAAACGACAGATAATCCCGCTGTCCCACAGTTCCACACTTCTCCAATTATTTTTATTTGTTCAGTAGGACTCTTTGACTCATCTGTTCCATTGTAGACAACATAACTAGTCATGTGTTCATTCTGCAAAAAACGTTCCCCGGTTATAATTGTAGTATTATTAACAGCAATGCCTTGCTGAATTGCATTTTCTATAGCTTCTGTTGTCTTTTGTCGGAGTTCTTGTTCGTTCATCAAAACTAGCGTCTTGTAAGTTGTCACTGTGAGGTTTGCCGGGTAAATCCCAGCGATCGCATATGTGATGCTACGCCAACCGCCAAACCATTGTGAGACTCCCTCGCGTTCTGCTGGATTTTCACGCCAACCGCCGGTAAGAACAGTGGCATCAACATATGCATGGGAAAATGATGTTCCGGAAAAAATGACTGCAAAAATTATCACAATAATGACAAAAACAGCAACAATAGCATAAACTCTAGTCTCTCCAGCAACACGATCTCGAGCCACGGGTAGACATATCTCCGCCTCTACTTTAACCTAACGAAAAGAGATGAAGAACAATGAGAAAAATAACTATGAAGTCGACAATAGGTAAAATAGGGCAAGATTGGAAGTTTCCTACAATTTTGTTATCAATTTTGCAATCTCTTCGCGCTTTTCTTTCTCATTTGGCAAGGCAATAGATGATCTCCATTTCTTGGTATTATCTGGGAGATAATATCCTCGTGAAATGGCAACAAACTCATTTTCGCCGTTAGGGGTGATTACCTTCCTACGGGAGACTTCAATGAAGCTGTTTTTTCCAAATTTCACTTCTTCAGCCTTTAATGTCTCAAATTCTACCATATGCTCGTCTCCTACAATTTTCGGGATTTATGCTATATTAATTATATAGTGTATATATCTCTTTATTTAAGCTTTTGCGGTTTTCTCGATTGAAAGAAAAAGGGGTTATTTCTTTAGTCCTGCCTCTTTTCTTAGTAACGCTACTTTATCTGTTTTCTCCCAAGTAAAATCAGGATCGTCTCTGCCAAAGTGACCATAGGAAGCTGTTTTCTTGAATATTGGTCTTCGTAGGTCGAGTGTTTCAAGTATGTCGCTTGGTTTAATTGGGAAAAACTCCCGTATCAGATGTTCTATTTCATCAATCGATATCTTATTAGTTTCAAAGCAGTCGATATTTATTGAGACTGGTTCTGCAACCCCAATTGCATAGGCAAATTGAATCTCACATTTATCAGCAAGCCCTGCAGCTACAATATTCTTTGCGATATAACGAGTGGCATAAGCTGCACTTCTGTCAACTTTTGTTGGGTCTTTTCCTGAAAAAGCTCCACCGCCATGCCGACCAACGCCACCATATGTATCTACGATGATTTTTCTACCAGTAAGCCCTGCATCTGCATACGGGCCTCCTCGAACAAAAGCACCTGTTGGATTTACGTGAAATACTGTATCCTTGTCAATCCACTCTTTACAAACTGGTTTTATTATTTTTTCTATTACATCCTTTCTTATCCTATCATGAGATATACCGCCATCATGTTGAGTTGATACAACGATTGTATCGGCCCTAATGGGTTTGCCTTTTTCATCGTATTCAATAGAAACCTGAGATTTTCCATCAGGTCTCAAATATGAGATACTTCCACTTTTTCTTATCTCTGACAATTTTTTTGTAAGCTTATGTGCAAGTGAAATTGGAAGTGGCATGAGTTCTTTTGTTTCGTTACATGCATATCCGTACATCATTCCTTGATCACCAGCACCTTGTTCTTTATGCAAGCCTTTTCCTTTGGAAACACCTTGAGAAATGTCTGGACTTTGCTCGGTAATCTGAACCCAAACTGAACAAGTCTCCCATTCAATACCATACTCCGATTTTGTATAGCCAATTTCTTTTATAGCATCTCTAACAATTTTTGGAATTTCAATGTAAGCATTTGTTGTCATTTCTCCAAAAACCATTACTCCACCATTTTTTGTACCAGTTTCAATAGCAACCCTAGAGTATTCATCTTGTCTTAGCGCCTCGTCAAGAATTGCATCTGAGATAACATCACACATTTTATCGGGATGCCCTTCTGTTACGGATTCTGAGCTTATGAGTATCTTTCTTTTTATCATATAACCACCTAAAATTTGGTTTTAGCCTCCAATTTATGTGAAAAGTCCGAAATCATTACTTAGTTATTAAGTTTTTTAAAAAAAGGATGAAAAAGATAGAAAAAGAGGGGAATTCGTTATTCGTTTATTTTTTTCGTCACCCAAATATCTTCAGCAAGGTTATCATAAATAGCCTCATCTGAAATATCTTTTATTGGCTGCATCTTTTCAGATAGGGCTGCATTCGCGCTTTTATTTGCATCTTGCGAGTATTTTAAAATAATATTTTTCTTCAAGACCCAGTAATGCGTTCGCCATTCTCTACCATCATATAACGTAGTTTCTTCTCTTTCCGTGGTTAGCATACCTTCTTCTTCCAAGATATAGAATAATTGTCTGTCTTCTGGATCAAGTACATTATCGATAACGCGGTTATCATATCCAAAAATATCTAAGACAAAGCCCGCATCTCTTCGAGCCTCATCTATATCTATACCAACTCTATTTGCTATCGCTTTAGATAAATCATCTAACGTAATGATATTCATATTTTAAACAACCTCTTCTTGCATTATTTTTCTAGATTTTGCGTATTATAGTTGTGTAGCTCATAGTATTTATAATTTTCTTTGTTGTTGTGACACTTGTTTTTGGTATAAATATAAAGAAACTGCATAAATTATTGGAAAAACAGCACAAAATTTATATATGGGAGAAAGGTAAGTGGTATCTGATGAAACAAGAAGAAGCATCCAAGAGATTTTCTGGCGAATGGCTGTTGCTTTTCAACGAAGAAGTAGTTGATCACAGCCGTAGTGTGGAAGATATTCTCAAACTAGCTGAAGAAAAATATCCAGCAGAGAAGTTTCCAGATGATGAAATAAAGATATCAAAAGTTTTAGATGGAGAATTAAGAAATATTTTTTTCTTCTGTTAATTTTCATCTCTTTCTTACAATAGTTTTAGTTTCAACATGATTGCAAAATTAGCAAAAGTATTATCTGGCAATATTTGTTTACACCCATCAAATGCCTGATTCAAGATTTGTATTTGATTATTACAAATATCCAATTATTCCCGTGAGATTTTTTTACAAAGAAAAGAAAACCCCGGTAATCGATGCGCTTCTTGATTCGGGAGGAGATTTTATTGTCATACCAATGCCCATAGCAAAATATCTTGGATTGAAAATGAGAAGCGCCGGAAACGTTGATACAGCAGGCGGAGAAACGGCTTTATTCAAATCCAAACTTACTATGATCATTGGGAAGGCAAAGCAAACCACCACATATGGCAACATGGAAATACATGTATCTACAAGAGATGACATACCTGTTTTACTTGGCAGATGGCCTATTTTTGAAGATTATGAAATTACCTTTAAGAAACAAAAAAATCAATTAGTATTAAAGAAATATAAGTCGTAAGATATTTATATGAGAAGTCGTATAGCGGGTAAGCTGTTTCAATATTAATGTTAGATAGAGTGTAGTATATCAATATGATATTGTAACGGTTGAGTCCCGGCCTTATCTTTTGGGCCTGTAGCTCAGCTAGGTAGAGCATCTGGCTTTTAACCAGGTGGCCAAGGGTTCGAATCCCTTCAGGCCCGCCTACATCCTGAGGAACTAGGAGGAAAATGCGCCATGACATTGGAAAAAATCACATTTGATATAATGGGACATACGTTGGTTCCTCAACACACCATTATTTCTGAAGAGGAAGCCAAAGAACTTTTTGAAAAATATGACATAACAACCGACCAACTACCAAAAATTATCGACACCGATCCTGTAGTGGCTTTTATTGGGGCGAAACCGGGACAAATTATCAAAATTGTTAGGAAAAGTCACACTGCCTCTTTGGCGGTGGCTTACAGGCTTGTAGTTGAAAGTAATAGATAGGGTGTAGGAAATGAGAAAACTTGTAGATGCTTTTTATAGAGACCGTAGTATAGTTAATCACCAGATTGCTTCTTATAATGATTTTTTAGAACGTCGATTGCAAAGCATTGTTGATAGTACTATTATAGGTCAAGAAGAAGATCCTGAACGAGGTTATATTTATCCTGAAATAGAAGGATATAAGATTAAATTTGGTAAAATCGGCATTGGAGCACCCAAAGTCAAAGAAGCAGATGGTACTATTAGAGATTTAACACCCATGGAAGCACGATTAAGAGATTTAACTTATGAAGCACCCCTGTCGTTGGAATTCATACCAGTAAAAGACGATATAGAGTATGAACCAGAGGAGGTTAGGATAGGAGAACTTCCCATCATGACCAAATCAAAAGCATGTAATTTAGCCAAACAAGTAATTGAGACGAAGAAGGGACATGAATTATCAGATGAAGAATACAAAAAAGAATTGCAAAATATGCAAGAAGATCCACTAGATTCAGGTGGATATTTTATTAGTAATGGTACAGAACGTGTGCTTATTACTGTTGAGGATCTTGCTCCAAATAGAGTGCTCGTTGAGAAAAGCAGTAGATATGGACGTGATGTCGAAGTTGCAAAGGTATTCTCGCAAAGAGAAGGATATCGGGCATTAACGGTTGTTGAGAAGAAAAAAGATGGTATGTTAATGGTATCTTTACCAACGACCTATGGCCAGATTCCTTTGATGATTCTTCTGAGAGCACTTGGAATGGAGAATGATGAAGAGATAGTCGACGTTATTAGTGTCGACCCAAAAATGGAGCCATATGTGTTAGCCAACATCGAAGAATGCGCCAATGAATACGGCATCTCAACAAAAGAAGAGGCTGTTGCCTATCTTGGAAAGAAATTTGCTGGAGGGCAGGCAAAAGAGTATCGTGTTAAAAGAGTTGAAACATTGATGGATAAAAACCTTCTACCACATCTTGGCAACGAATCTAGTGACCGTTTGACCAAAGCTATTTTTATGGCCCGAATGGGTATGGCTGTTTTAGAACTTGCACTTGGCAAAAGAGAAGAAGATGATAAAGATCATTATGCAAACAAAAGATTGAAGCTTGCTGGAGATTTGATGGAAGACCTTTTCCGAGTTGCATTCACAGCTCTATGTAAAGACTTAAAATATCAAATTGAAAGAATTCATGCAAAAGGAAAGGAGATCAAGATTAGCTCATCTCTTAGATCAGATGTTTTGAGTCAGAGAATACATCATGCACTTGCTACTGGTAATTGGGTTGGTGGCAGAGCAGGCATTTCACAGCTCCTTGATAGGACTAGTAACCTAGCAGTTTTGAGTCATCTAAGAAGAGTTACATCACCATTAACGCGATCTCAGCCACATTTCGAAGCACGAGATTTGCATTCAACTCAGTGGGGAAGGCTGTGTCCTAATGAAACACCCGAAGGCCCTAACTGTGGTCTGGTAAAAAATCTAGCATTAACTGTGGAAATATCAGAGGGATTTACAGAAAAAGAGGTTGAAAATATCCTTCGAGATCTTGGAATTAAAGAGATTACAAAAAAGGCGAGTGGTACTCGAGTCTATCTAAATGGAGACTTGATAGGAACACATTCAAACGGCAAGGATCTTGTACAAAAACTGAGAGAGCGGCGCCGAAAAGGATTGCTTAACAACGAAGTAAACGTTGCATATTATGATGATGCGAACGACATCATTGTCAATTGCGACTGTGGTAGATTGAGAAGACCATTGGCCATTGTAGAAAAAGGAAAAATTTTGTTTACAAAGAAATACTTGAGTGATCTCGAATCTGGAAAGAAAAAATGGATTGATCTAATTAATGAGGGAATTGTTGAATATATTGATGCCGAGGAAGAAGAAAACACACTTATTGCCCTAACAGAAAAAGACGTTACTATTGATCACACCCATATGGAATTAGATGCAATGTGCATTCTTGGCATTGGTTCGTCATTAGTTCCATATCCTGAACATAACTCATCTCCAAGAATTACAATGGGGGCAGGGATGGGCAAACAATCTCTTGGTTTTGGATCTGCCAATTACAGAATACGTCCCGATACTAGAGGACATCTAATGCATTACCCGCAATCGCCTCTTGTTCAAACACACCCTGCTAAATATATCAGATTTTCTAGGCGGCCTGCTGGGCAAAATTTTGTCGTGGCTGTTGCTTCATTCCATGGTTACAATATGGAAGATGCTCTTGTAATTAGCAAAGCAAGTATTGAAAGGGGGCTAGCTCGCAGTAGTTTTTTCAGAACATATAGCAGCGAAGAAAAACGATATCCTGGTGGTCAAGAAGATCACTTCGAAGTGCCCGATCCAGATTGTCGAGGAGTAAGAAGTGAGGATGCATATATCAACTTAGGCGAAGATGGGCTTATCTCTCCAGAATGTAACGTTGACGGAGGGGAAGTATTAGTTGGAAAAACCTCACCACCAAGATTTCTTGAAGAACCAACCGACTTTTTAACACCACAAAAGAGGAGAGAAACGTCAGTAACCGTTCAACATGGTGAAGGAGGCATTGTAGACAAAGTAATGCTTTCAGAGTCAGTTAACGGTTCAAGAATGGTTAAGATAAAGGTTCGTGAAGAGCGTATCCCAGAATATGGTGATAAGTTCGCATCAAAACATGGTCAGAAGGGAGTTATCGGTTTATTGGTTCCACAAGAGAACATGCCATTTAATGAGGAAGGAATGTCACCGGACTTGATCATCAACCCACATGCAATTCCAAGCAGAATGACAGTTGGCCATGTGCTTGAAATGATAGGCGGAAAGGTTGGATCATTAGAAGGAAGATTCGTTGACGGTACTGCCTTTAGTGGAGAAACAGAAGAAGAACTAAGAAAAGCACTCGTGGAAAACAGGTTTAAACATAATGGTAAAGAGATACTATACAACGGAGAAACAGGGAAGGCGCTTGAATGTGACATCTTTGTAGGATGCATTTACTATCAGAAACTACATCATATGGTAGCAGGAAAAATACATGCACGATCAAGAGGGCCAGTACAGATATTAACAAGGCAACCAACAGAAGGAAGAGCAAGAGAAGGAGGTCTTCGATTCGGAGAAATGGAGCGCGATTGCCTCATTGGACATGGGGCATCAATGGTTATCAAAGATAGGCTACTTGACGAATCTGATCTAACGATAAAATATGTATGCAATAACTGTGGACACGTTGCCATCATTGATCGTCACGGGGGTTTGCGCTGTCCAATTTGTGGAGACAAGGCAGATGTGTATCCAATTGAAATGAGCTATGCATTCAAACTGTTGATAGATGAATTAAAATCGTTGGTTATCGCGCCAAGAATAAGATTGGAGTCATTGGTGTGAGGGATACAAATGGAAAGATCAAGAAATATAACTAAAAAAATTGGAAGCATCTCTTTTTCACTTCTTTCGCCAAACGAAATCAGAAAAATGAGTGCGACTAAGGTGATTACTGCAGATACATATGATGATGATGGTTTTCCTATAGCAATGGGCCTTATGGATCCCAGATTGGGTGTTATTGAGCCAGGATTACGATGTAAAACCTGTGGATTACGTGTTGGTAAGGACAAATGTCCTGGACACTTTGGCCACATTGATTTGGCAATGCCAGTCATTCATGTCGGTTTGATAAAATCTATACGAAATAGTCTCCGTGCAACCTGTAGATCATGTGGTCGCATATTATTGACTGACAAGCAACGTGAAGAATACATAGATATGCTTAAAGGATATGATAAAGAAGGACGGGACAAAACATATCTCTTTAAACAAATTATCAAAGATTGTGTCAAAATCGAAAAATGTACCAGGTGTGAGCGAGAGACAGGAAAAATAGAACTGGATAAACCAACATCTCTTAGGGAGAATGGTAAAAAACTTACTCCTTCCGAAGTAAGAGAGTGGCTAGAAAAAATAACTGATGAAGACCTCCCGCTTTTAGATATTAATAAAAAAACAGCTCGGCCTGAGTGGATGATTTTAACAGTTTTACCAGTCCCACCTGTAACAGTTAGACCTTCTGTTACATTGGAATCTGGAGAACGTTCTGAAGATGATCTTACTCACAAACTCGTAGATGTTATCAGAATAAATCAGAGATTGCAAGAAAACAGAGACGCGGGAGCTCCACAACTTATTGTAGAAGACCTTTGGGAATTATTGCAATATCACATTACCACATATCTGGATAATCAAACTTCGGGTATCCCGCCAGCACGGCATCGTTCGGGAAGGCCATTAAAGACCCTTGCGCAACGGTTGAAAGGAAAAGAAGGTAGATTCAGAAG
>CAZYFW010000039.1:0-10456 GCA_964646685.1 uncultured Thermoplasmatales archaeon | reverse complement strand
TGAAAAAATTTATACAGATGCAAAAATTTCAAAGATTCAAGGTGTTACTACAACAGGAGATAGTTTTGAATTCTCTATCAATGAGGAAATTGAAACACCCTATGAAGCTTATGGATATATTCGAGATGGTGGCTCATACGATTATATAGCAATGGCTAGTAATGCGACACTATTAATACAATTAGATTCTGGTGAAAAGTTAGGATCTGAGGGAGAAATTACATATTCTGAAATAGATGGTTTTTATAACAAATCAGAGCTTGGGGAATTAATTATTATTGAAACACCAAATCAAAACTATGATATTCTAACATATGGTATTGCTCAAGGTGATTACGATTTAGAAGCAGGGAGAGTAGACAATGGTAATTATAGCGTGTTAATGAATGAAGAAAATGTAACCACTACTCCTGAAAAAATTGAGCAATATAATATAAAATCGCCAACTCAAAACGACAAACCAAGTTTAAATGGCGATTCAGATACAAAAACTCCCGGTTTCGAACTAATCATTACCCTCTGTGCAGTGGCATTTATTTTATTCTATAAAAAATACAAATTTTCTAATTCAAATAAAAAAAATTAAATCGAAAAAAATTCAACAAATAATGAGGGAAAAAAGATGAGAAAAAACCTTATAATTATCGTGATAATTATTTTGATGCTAAGTTTAAGCTTATGTGGTTGTGAGCAATCATCTATCTATAGCGGTAACGCAGCAACCGCATCCGATATGGAAAAAAATTTTAATAATGCTATGAAAAAAATTGTCAGTGATTTTGTCGAGGAAAAAAGTGGAAGAAATGCAGTAACCAGTGAAAGCGAAAAAAATTATATTAAAAATTATAATAGCAAGTTGTTTCAACAGCATCGTGATCTCATTGAGCAAAACGACGATATTTGCTCTTCCAGTAGTGGAGGAACTTTTTATTTTATGTATGGTAGGTGTAAAGAAAAAGTAATTGCTGGACTCCAACATCTTGTAAATAAGCAGTATACTGATGCATTTTTCAGTTTAAGTGACGCAGATTGGCAAATCTCCCATGTAGAAAATGGTCAAGCCGTTTTTACTAGATTTGGATTTGAAGATGGTCTATGCGATATACTCGTTGATATCATCGGCTACATGCCTTATTAAAAATTATGTGGTAAAACAATACTTCACCCCCCAGTAAATTTCTCCCTGTGGCTTATGACACAGATACAACTTCGTGTTTTAACCAACGTATATTTTTCAGATAATTCTTCTGAAGGTGATCTTAAGTTGACAGTGTCATTACAGCTTGTGCAATATTATTTATATTTGTGAGAAATATGCCTGAGGGAGAAATGATGAGTGATAAAATATTATTTTCCTTGGAAAACTGTATGAAATGTACACAAACCAAAGAGCTTTTGGAAGGCAGAAATGACATCGATATCGTTACCTTCCCCCATGATATTAATCAATGGACCGAGGATCAATTACATGCTGCAAAAACCCATGATGTTTTTGAAGATCTGAAGAAAACTGCTCCTATACTATGGCTGAATGGTGAAAAAAAGATTGGCTATTTAAGAATAAGAAAATGGCTGCAGGATAATGAAAAATGATTGATGAAGAATTAGAAGAAATAAAAAAGAGAAAACTGGAACAATTAAAAAAACAATACATGAATGGAGGACAAAAAATGAAAGGAAATCTACCAAATGCACCAATAACAATAACAGACGCAGATATGGATGAAGCCGTTAAGAAATATGGCACTATTGTTGTCGACTGTTGGGCTCCATGGTGCGGACCCTGTAGAATGGTTGGGCCAATTATTGAAGAACTTGCAAAAGAAATGCAAGGCAAGATTGTTTTTGGTAAACTTAACGTTGATGAAAATCCAATGACATCTACTAAACACCAAATAATGAGTATACCTACCTTATTGGTATTCAAAAACGGAGCCCTAGTTGACCAAATCATCGGTGCAATGCCAAAAGATGTGTTGAAACAGAAGCTAGGTAGTTATTTATAAATCTAGTATTTTGCTATTTATTATTTGGAGGACAATGCCATCAAATCAGTAAAGCGTCTCTCATCGATTGTTTTGCTTTTGTTGTTATTATCTTTACTATCTGGTTGTATAGAGCTGCCGACAGATGATGATAATAACAGTAACGGCATCGATGAAGGCAAGGATTTTACATTCACCGCAGTTAACGGCATCGATAAACATTTGAGCGATTACAGGGGAAAAGTTGTTGTTATGGATATGTGGGCAATATGGTGTGGACCCTGTCAATATCAAATGTTAGAATTAGAAAAAGTGTATGGTAACTATAGCCGAGACGATTTGGAAATTCTTTCGATAAATATTGACACCAGGGAAACTTCTCAAGAAATAATAGAATTTATTGAAAATTTCAAAGAATTTGGTTACGAATTAAGTTGGGTTTTTGGTAACGATGATGGAAGCATTTGGGAGGAATACCAAATGACCGGAGGAGGAATTCCTACCATTTATATATTTGATCAAAACGGAAATATTTATTACTCGGAGGAAAGTTATCATCCGTATTTGTCACTTGTTGAAAAAATTGACGAATTGTTGGATTGATAAAACGGGGAGAAAGATACTATGAAAAAAAGAATTAACGAGAAGTTATTGATAGGTGTTTTGTTACTAGGAATATTTTTAGTAAATGTTATTGTAGTAGTTGCTGCTGATCCGACAGTTGATGAGATAACTCTTAATCCAGTTATCCCTGCACCTGCTTCAACTGTTACATTTACTGCTAAACTATCTAGCGATACCATTACTGAGGTTTATCTAATTGTAAAGGAGTGTAAAGATATATGTTATACTCCGGGGCATAATGAATCGATGACGGAAATAGGTTCAGGAGAATATCAAAAAAATATAACATTAATACACTCTGATGCAACTAATATTGAATACTGGCTTGTTGTTAATTCTGGTGGAACTTGGCACAGCTTTCAAAATGATTATGAGCAATTATATCTTTCAACTCCATCTAATGGTGATACAGGAAATGGAGATGATGGTGGGTCAAACCAATCACCTGGTTTTGAACTGATTGTATTGATGGTTTCTATTGGAATTATCTTATTTGTATTCAAGAGAAAAAGAGAAAAATGAAGTTGCAAATAAAACGCCTGATATCACAATTTGTTTTTCTTATTTTGGCTAATATTGGCGCTTTTGGGATAAAGACGGGATTTTGTTATCCTTTCTTTTACTGTAATTCGTGTCCAGCCTCTGCGGCTGCCTGTCCATTGCGTGCTATTGAAATTGGCTTTTTTGGCGGAAGAATCAATTGGAAATTTATTTTATACCCAATTGCGATCATTGGTGTCATTGGTGTATTTATTGGCCGAGCTGCCTGCGGATGGGCATGCCCAATTGGTTTTTTGCAAAGAGCCACAGGATACATCCCTCGGATGTTAAAAAAGAAGTATCCTTGGGTAAAAAAGCTTGGTCAACATAAAATCGAGTCATATTTGCGATATATCAAATATGTCCTGTTTGTTGGATTGGTAATTGTAACTCCATTTTTCATAGGATTTATGTTTACTGATATCTGTCCAGTAGGATTTCTCACCGGAACTATTCCTATTTCAATTTTCAACCCAGGGGAATTCACTCCAAATGGATTCTTTTACATAGCACTGGGTATCTTCATACTTTTCCTTGTATTGATTTTTACTATTGAGCGTGGTTGGTGCCGGTATTTCTGTCCAGTCGGTGCAATGTTTGCTCCGTTCAACAAGATAAGCATGTTGCAAGTCTCTGTTAATAAAGAAGAGTGTGTTCATTGCAATCTCTGTGTAAATGTGTGTCCAATGGGCATAGACGTTCCAAATATGAATAGAGATCCAGAATGTATACTATGTGGAAAATGCATAGAGGCTTGTCCAAAGGATGTGATATCTTATAAGAGGGGGGCTAAATGAAGAAAATTGCAGCTGTTCAACTTACCTTGGTAATCTTAATTGCTGGAGTGGGGGGAGGCATGCTTCTCTATACAGATGTATATGATGATATTCATGATACAATAGTTTCTACGTTATGTCTAAGCTGCATTAAACTAGATCCTGTGTCACGTCTCGATTTCGTATTTGAAACAGCAAATGGAGAAGATCACTCTGAGTTTGTATTAGAGAATTTAACAACAGGACCATTATTTATCGAATATAGTAGTGACATATGCGCAGCATGTGATATTATGGCACCTATAATAAAAGATATTTTCCATTTATCATTTGAAAAAGAAGACACCTTATATGAATTAGTTAACTATAATGGAACAGATGTACATTTCTATCATATAAACCTTGATCACGCTTCAAAAATACAGAAAGACTCATTTCCAATATACGATAAAGACAATAGAATGGGTGTTCCAATGTTTGTAGTAATTACTGTTAAATACAACCGAGGCCCCATCGATCCATGTTACACAGCAGCATATGGAACCCTTGGTCTTGGCACAGAGGAAGAAAGAAGAAACATGGTAACAGATATGATAGAAGACGGGATCAAGCTCTATAAGCAAAACCATGCAGGATATAAACATTCTTAAACTTGAAGCTATATCCATTTTTCATGTTTTAGCGAGAAATTTTATAGCTAATATGAATCAAAGATTGTTGTATTGTTAGATGATTTTTGGTGGTATAAATGCGACAACCTCTATACTATCTCTTGCAGTCTTACCATCATTGTCATATACAACAGCAGTAATGGTATATTTTCCAAATGCAGTTGCATCCCATGTCCACTCATATGGTTCTGTAGTAATAGTTTCTTTAGTTTCTTTCAATAGTCCTTTGACAATGAATTCGACTTTTTCGACTCCTGCTTCAGCCTCAACATTGGTTTGAATCGTTATTTTTCCAATTATCACCGTTTTCCTGAGTAATGTATTGCCTGAAAATGGATGCATTTCCTTGCCTAAGATGTAACGGTTTCGTGTCTTAGGGACACTAATGCCTATGCTTGGAGGAAGACTTCCTTCTGCAACCCTAGTGGCATCTACAGCATCTGAATAATATGCATCAAAGGATTTTGTGTTACTAGGGGGATCAGAATATGCTTGTACCGACTCTGAGTTGAAAACAACGGCAACAATCCATAGATTTTCTGGATAAATGTTGGTGTAAGTTCCTGTCCACGTTTCAGAGAACGATTTGTTTTCGTCTGGTTTTATTTTTACATTTTTATTTATTGCATAGTCAAGAAACGCAAAGTGATAGGGATTTCCATTCCAGTCAGACCAACGACTGTTGATCTCAGTGATATACACTTTAAGTAATCCAGTATATGTATCAGATTCTTTGTTTTCTATTGCTGTTGTAACTGTTAATTCACTCTTATTTGTATTCCATTTAGAATCAACATTCAAATATAAAGCAGGTGCATCCCTTAAGACAGCCGCAGATGCTCCTTGGCAACATTTATTTATAAAACGAGATCCGAAATCAGTTGCTCCTACGACTACTCCATATCCTCCATCGATGAAAACCGTAGGAAAACCATATATATTATAATCCTCGCGTAAATGTTTTGAAGCCTTCTCATAATCATCAACCATAACTACATAATAAAAATGATGTTCATCAGACTCCAAGAAATGTTCATTTAAAGCTTTAGCAACATCTGGACAATTATTACACCAAGTAGCTGTACCTTCTTCCATAAATACCGTGTGAACAAACTCTTGATCTTCGTTTTGTTCGTTCTCATCATTTTCTTCACCGGTTTCATCAGTTTCGTCTGTTGTATCTTCGGTTTCATCAGGTGTTTCTTCTTTAGATTCTGAATAGAATACAACGTATATGGAAGAATCTAAAAGAATCGCTATGATGAGAATAACCCCTACTTTTAACCAGATTTTCATCCTATAAGTATAATATAATGTTTTAATATATTTAAATTTAACCAGATTCTTGCCTTTTACCACAGTAAATTTCGTCTTAATTCTACCATATGTAGGTTTACACCAATCTCTTCAATTCTCAAAAGATATGCTTTCCCGAGACGCTCTTTAAATCTATCTATAAAATGTTCACCTGCTTCTTCCCCAAGTGTTAAGATTAGTTTTTCAATCATTTTTTGAAGTCCCCTACCTAGTTCAGAAGGCCGTACCGTTTCGATTTCAGACAAGATGCTAATTGCATCAGCTCCGTTGGAATAGCTTGTGCTACTTATCTCGATATATTTCAGAGGCTTGTAATCCTCGCCAGTCTTTTTTATCGCACCATTGATCATTAGAATTGCATAATATGGGGAACTAGCTTCACTTAATACTTCAAGTAGGGCTTTTATTACATGTTTTACTATCCGTCCTTGCTGTAATTGTACAACATGAAGATCAACGCCCATCTCTCCCATTTTAAAAAGGTAAGCTCCAGTAAGTGACCTTTTTATTTTTTCTATGAATGCTGCTCCACCTTTTTCTTTCAATGAGTTGTTGACCTCCATGATGATTTTTTGGAGAACATTTCCCACTATTTTGGGTTCAAAATCGTTAATATTTGGCATAATTGCGACAGCGTCGACACCAGACATAGTTCTTATATCGTTTATTTTGACATATTTTAGCATTTCATATTTGGTAATAAATCTTTCAACGACATCAGTCATTGTCGTGACGGCATAATTTCTATCGATGTCTCTTTCTAACGTGTCAAACAATGCCTTTATTACATATTTCAACACGTCAGCATTGTCGATATCCATCCTATACGTTTTCTTCTTATCTGCGAAGTATCTCAATTGCATGAGATTAAGATCTATGCCCAAGCCCTTTAGCCTCTCTCCAAGATAGTAAGGGAGTTCCTCCTTTACTTCCTTAATAAAAAAATAACCAGCATGACTTCCCATGCTTGTTGTAACATTTTCTATGAAATCTGTAACTACTGCACCAATCTCCTTTTCATCAACATAATTAATATCATCATCAACAGCAACAATGTCGGCAATTTCATCGTATTGAGTGCCTTTTATTTTAACACCGTTCAAAAAGGCATATTCCCCACTCATCGTTCTGACTATATTTCCTATAACGATCAAGGCGTATCCTTCAGAAGTCCTTCTTCTTATAACATCGATAACAGATCTAATTATGTGCCCAATGATGTCCTTATTTTCAAATTGTTGCATCCATCGCTCCGCTCTCGAGAATATACTTATTTTTATTTCATTTTCCAATGCACATTTATATTATTAAAACTTATTACCTTTTTTTATTACATTTAATTGCTATCCCAGAATCCACGTGTTCTAGCGTAGTTTAATTCAGCTTTTAAAATATCCCGTAAAAATTTAATCTGCAGTTCATCTGATTTTTCTAATTCTCTGACATCATATCTTCCCAATATTCTAGCAGCAGTATCTGGACCGATGCCCCTCCCCATCAACGTCATTAATGCATATTTATCATGGGAGATTACAAGACTTGCGTTTTTATGCAGTCTTCTTACCTCTTTGTTCTCTTCAGCTGTTCGTTCTTTTTTTGCAAGTAGCTTTGCCAGATACCTGTTATGTCGACGTACCACTGCGATTTTTATTGCACTGCATTGTGGGCACTTAGGTTTGCTATCTACACGTTTTACTGATGTGTTCCATCGATGATTGCAATTGGTACAAGCGAGCGTTATGTCGGTATCTTCTAACCGTTTTTTCAAAGCCATCAGAATAGACCTATCAGCACGTTGGGGGACCATAAGCCCGCGGATTGTTTCAAACCCTGCGATGGCAATTGGTGAGAGTTTCTTCTGGATTTGTATTTCTATTGCACCTGATTGCATGTCCTTTAGAACTTGTTGGGTGTTTTCAATATCCATGCGCTCCCAGATGAGCTTATCAAGTGCTTCATCAAAGATAATGCTGTTTTCAAATAAGGTAAACAACTTTTTCACTCCTACATTTCTATGGTCGAACTCCTTGCTAATAGCACCAAATTTTCTTCCAACTCGAATCAATTGCCATCTTGCATAGGTTGAATTTTTCAAAATTGTTCGTAAGAGATATTCGAGCGACTCGGACTTTGTCTTAGTAAGAATTTCTTTGATTCGTTCAACCGGAATTCTTCCTGGAAGTTCAAGGATTATTCGATAGGCATCGCTGCTTATTCCCACACTTTCTCCAATGGATTGCGCTAATAAAGCAGAGATCAACCGACCAAGCGTCTCGTTGACCATGGTTCCAAAGCATGCATTAATCACGACGCTTTTATCTTCAATATCAATTGTTATGGTTTTATCATCCGGAACAATAAATCCTTGCTTTTTCTGATTGGCAATTTGCTGTAAAAATTTGTCCAACGTTTTCTTGTCGCAGGGATAATTTGTGATTGGTTTGTCATCAGAAACCAATCTTCTGAGTTTTCCTACTTCTTTTGCCACCTCAAAAGGTATGGGAATATCTTCTCCGACCCATGACGGTACTTCTCCAAGTTCTTTTGATTGAGACACCAATATTCCCTTTTCATCCCGTCTTACAATTATCCAAGGCCTTCCTCGAAGAATGAACTTTGCCCCTTCAAAACCATAATTCAGGATAAAGCTCTCATCTAATTTTCCTATATTTTTTCTAGAGCTGATATCTACGACCATGTACGTTTTTTCGTCAGGAATCATAGAAATATTGTCAAAGAAATAATGCCGTGAATTTATCCGTTTGCCAATAAATTCTTCTTCTAACCAAATACTACGTTGACTTTTGAGTTGTTGAAGAATGTGATTAAATTCTTCCTTTTTCAATGTGTAAAATGGATAAGATCTCCTGATTATTTCATATGTTTTTTCTGACTTTATTCGTCCATATTCCAAAGCAATAGATATGATTTGATTGGCAAGTACAGATAATGGATTTTGTCTCACCTTCAATGCTTCCATCTCTCCTGCCAAAGTCTTCCTTGCAATCACAAGACTTTCTGCGAGATCCTCGGCATGGGTTGCCAATATAACACCTTTCGATGTTTTCCCTATCTGGTGTCCGGATCTTCCGATTCTTTGTACAATTCGAGTCACTTCTCTCGGAGAGTTGTATTGAATAACAAAATCTGTACTCCCCACATCAATACCCAACTCCAATGATGATGTACAGACCAGTGCTTTGAGTTTACTTGCTTTGAAGTCATCCTCTGATTCTATTCTTGCATATTTAGAAAGAGAACCGTGGTGTACTCCTATTAAGATTTTATCTTTCCAAAGGTGAAAGCGAGATGCGAGAATCTCTGCACCATCTCTTGTATTGATAAAAAGAAGGGTTGAGACATGCTCATCAATCAGTTCTTTACATCTTCTGAGCGATGCAAATGATATCGGTTCAACAGAAAGACGATTTGCATTTGCATAGTCATCTTTTTTGATGACGGGTAGTTCTACACGTATATCGATATGTTTAGTAAAGTCGACTTCTAACACAGTTACGCTACGAAAATTATTGTTTTCTAAACCTCCGAGGTATCTTTTTACTTCTTCTGGTGAACCCACCGTGGCAGATAATCCTATTCTTTGAAAGCTGTAGCCGTTTTCACTGGTTAACTCCTCTAATCTTTCTAACGCAACAGCAAGCTGTGCCCCTCGTTCATCATGAGCTAATTCATGGATTTCGTCAACAATAACCCATTGAACCGTCTGAAGATGTTTTCTCAATCGTTTTCCAATAAAGAGGATTTGAAATGTCTCTGGAGTAGTGATAAGCATGTCTGGGGGATTCCTTGACTGACGAGCACGTTCGCTTTGCGAGGTGTCTCCATGTCTCACGGCGATGTCAATGCCTAATACTTTTCCCCACTCTATTGTTCTTCTGAGCATATCTCTGTTTAACGCTCGAAGAGGAGTAATATAAAGGATTGAAATTCCCTTGTCTTTTTTTTCTTGAATATTCTCATTTTTTTCTAAAAAATCATGAAAGATCGGCAGTAATGCAGATTCGGTTTTTCCAAGTCCTGTTGGTGCTATTAATAGAACATTTTCGCCTTTTAATATAGGTGGAATAGCTTTGACTTGGGGTTCGGTTGGCTTTTTGATGTTTTTAGAACTAAGCAAAGATTGAATTTTTGGGTGCAACATTGAAAAAACTGTTTTCATTCTACCGAATGCAATACTATTCAATATTTAGTATTTTCTTCTTGACGTGGCATCGTTTCTATGCTAATTTACTGCACCAAAAAAGATAATGCCCATGCCGAACCACAATACTGATAAGAGATAGAATACGGCGTTTTCAACACCAAAAGCAGCCCCTAGTCCTATTACAATCAATGGCAAGATGATTAACAATAGTGCCGAGATGAATTGTTTCATTGTTTGTGAGAGATTTAGTTCCATAGGCCATCATTTTTTGCAGTATTTTGTTCCCATTATTCAATATTCATTATTTAAGTATATTCTTTTGTTAGTCCAAATTCATTGTAAAAATTTTGGGATGGCACAACAAACCCCAGCTTAAGC
>CAZYFW010000038.1:0-10644 GCA_964646685.1 uncultured Thermoplasmatales archaeon | reverse complement strand
AATTGTAAAAGAGCGTGTTGAAATTATGAATTTGAAAAACCAGGAGAAACTTAATCCGGGATATCACAAAGATTATAGATGAGGCAAATTACTAAATATCTGTCAAATCACTCAATTGAAAAATTCTATTTATCAAAAATACGTGCTCCATTTTGATCGACAACGCAGACATAAATCTTGCCAAATTTTGAAAGCGCTTGACATAACATATCTGTTTTACCTATGGCAAATACCGAATTGCCTAACATGCACATACTAGCCATGCCAAACTGATTTGCAACTTTAATAGCATCAGTCACACGCTTATCTAATAGATTTGTCTTCATAGCAAAAATCTGTGACAATGTAAAAAAATTCTCGATGGAAGGTTTTTCTAACAACTTTTTAGTGCAATACTTGCCATAGTTAACAATATCATTAGATTTATTTGAATCTAATAATATCTTTTTTGTATCGAGTTTTTTCCCAACAACACACAACACCAATTCATAAAGACCGGGTATGTGTTCTATGATTCCCCAAGGAGGCAACCCTGCTTCCTTACGGATTTCAATGCCTCCAAAACTACTAGCCATCACATCACCCAAGCCCGTCTTGAGTTGAACTTCGGCACGATGGGATGCCTTTATCGCTTCAATCTGTGAAATGCCAGTTATCGAAACAAGAGCATATGTTGCACTCAGCGCGCTTGCTGCACTCATTCCAAATCCCTGACCCGTTGGAAGTTCGAGTTTTGTTTTAACTACCAAATGCATTGGATTTGCTCTGATTAAATAGTTTAACGCAAGTTGTGTAACAGGAGCATTAGCTCTTTTGCCATTCACATAAATTTCTATATTTTGATTTGTAGAGCCTTCAGCAATAACTTCAGATATCGCTCCAAGTGAAACGCACAGACCAGCGCCGCGAGAACCAGTTTTAGCTACATCTCCTTTGTGGTAAATAGGTTCAAAAAATCCGGAAATATGCCCTGGTGCAAATGCAGTGGCTTTCATATTGTTCACTCTTATATTAGGAGGTCTAATATGTTATCAGTAAGTTGCTCCTTTTTTCCTTTTTTATGGGCATCGTGTTCTGTTTTATCAAAGATCCAAATCTCATTTTCATCTCCACTGAACCCAGCTGTTGTATTTGCTATTACAAAATCAAGATTATTTCTTTTTAACAAATCACTTGCTTTTTGTTTTATATTTTTTTTCTGTGCCTCAACTTTAAAACCGATGATTTTAGCACCTGGTGCCTTTTTTCGCAAAGACGAAATAACCTTTGGGGCAGGAGATAGATTCAAAACAAGATCTTTTTTACCAGATGGAATTTTACCCGTCTCTTTGCAAGGTAGATAATCCGCCAAAGCTGCACAGACGATAATAGCATCAAAATTCTTGATAGTCTTTGTTTTCAATAGGGTTAGAATATCCTTGATGGATTCGAAATTTACAGTTTTAATATAGTCTGGAGCAGGTTCTTGATGCCACCCATACCATAACTCAACATCCGCACCTCGGCAGAATGCATTTTTTGTGAGCCAAACTGCAGTCTTACCCGAGCTTCGATTTGTCAGTATCCTCACATCATCAATTGACTCTGCAGTAGATCCTCCAATTATAAGTATCTTCTTTTTAACTAGGTCTTTTTTACCAATTTCACGAATAACTGACGAAACAATCAAATCCGTGTTTGCCATCTTCGCTTTATTTCCCACTATAGGCGGATCGATAAATTTAATACCGATTTTTTTGCAAGATTCAATATTTTTTTGAACGATTTTATGGTCGTACATTGAAAGATGCATAGCAGGTACAATCATAATTGGTATACTTGAGCCGATGGCAGTTGTTGCAAAGGTAGTTACTGGTGTGTCATCTATTCCATGAGCGATTTTTGAAATAGTATTAGCAGTACATGGAGAAATGAGTAACATGTCTGCCGGATGTTTTACTCTACCCATAAACGAAACATGTTCTGTTGCCCCTGTTAGTTGTAGAATAGGTTTATTACCAGTTGCAAATTCCAATGCATCTGGATGAATAATTTGTGTTGCAGATGGTGTCATCACTGGAAAAACCTCTGCGCCATGACGAATCAATTCACGAGACAATTTGACAGTTTCAACAGAAGCAATACTGCCTGTAACTGCAAGCACTATTCTTTTTTGAAAAAGTCTGCTACTTTTATCTCCCCGTATCTCATCTGCAGGATGCATTTCATCACAAAAATAGATTTATCTTACAACCAGAACCGATTTACTGGCATGTCTTACTACCTTATCAGTAACGCTACCAAGTAGAAACCTTCCTTCCTTTCCGTAACCTTTGTAACCTATTACAATGATATCCGATTCATATCTCTTGGCCGCCATAAGAATTTCATCTGCTGGATCTCCTGCTTCCACTGCGATATTTACCTTTTTAAAATTATATTCAATTTCTTTAACAACTTTGCCAAGAGACTCTATTGCCTTTTCTTTAAAGCTCCCAGATTGTACAATTTGACTGAGATCAATTGTGGGCAATAACATTTTTGTGAAAGAGGATTCTGCTAATTCTGCAGGCACCACTGTAAGAAGCGTTAGCTCATCCTCTTTGTTTGAGCATTTTATTGCCATATCTATAGCTTTTTTAGAGGCATCTGATCCATCATATGCAACGAGCATCTTTTTCATAATTGTCACAGCAAAGCATGAATGTAAAAGCTTTCTAAAAACGTTTCGTATCAAATAGATATTAATTTACTCAGAAGGTAACATGGAGCACTATTGATTCTATTATAATTGTGTTTGGTCGTCCGCCTTTATATTTTCAACAATAACTACTGTTTTAGATTGCCCATCTCCAGCATGATATTTTTTTGTAACATGTAGATCTGCAATCTGTGCATCATCATTAAATGCTATACCATTAAGTCCATCGATAACCGCCTTTGCGAGGTTATCAATATCTGGCCGTTTATCTGAATGGACCTCAGGCATCATTTTTGTCTTCCAGATTAGTCGTTTTGGGCGCGGCATATAAAATCGGATTGCTAATCTGACAGCATCTTCAAGAGGATGCTTAAACTCCTTTTCTGCCTTTAATTTAACCAAGTTTTCAAATGAAGCAGTAGTCTTTGGTGTATATGTTAGCACTTTGCCATTTCTCATAGCAAATCTTGGTCTCTGCTTTACTTTAGGAATTCCCTTAATTACAAAGGATGGCATACAATCCTCCAGCGTCTGTATGTAAAATGCAACGAAAGGCTTTAATGTTTGTGAAAGATTATTTTTATGAAGTTTCTATCAAAATGAAGGCAGTTAAATGAGTAAGGGCAATGTTCTAGTTAAAGAAGCAATGAAACCCAATCCAGTTACAGTTAAACCAAAGACTTCAGTGAGAAAAGCCGCAGAGCTAATGAAAAAAAAAGGTATTGGAAATTGCATAGTTGTAGAAGAAAAACCACTAGGGATCATTACTGAAAGTGACATATTGAAGAAGGTTGTTGCTGAGGGCTTAGATGCAAGTAAGGTTTTAGTTGAAGAAATCATGGTTACCCCTCTAATAATAATTGATCCCTACGTCAATATAGAAGAAGCAATGAAAACCATGAGTAAATGTAATATTAGAAGGCTACCGGTTATTGAAGATGGAAAACTAATTGGCATTATAACTGTAAAAGATATACTTCTGCTATCACCAATACTTCTAGAGATATCACGCGAGTGGGGTGGAATTTTTAGAAGAGATGAAGCCTATGTTAAAACACAGATCTTTTCTGGCAAATGTGAGGATTGTGGCATACTCTCAACTAATTTAAAAAATATTGATGGGCGTTTGTTATGTGAAGATTGTGTAGACGCGTTAAAATATGAATAAGCTGCAATTTTTATTCGAGAAAGGGGGTGCTTAGCAAGATGAAAGTAAGAGACGTGATGACAAGAGAGGTCATCGTTGTTGATAAAGATGTAAACCTCAGACAAGTACTCAAATTGATGAAAAAACATGAGATAACTAAGATCCCCGTTGTTGAAAATAAGAAACTCATTGGTCTTATAACTGACAATAATATCGCCTATAAGCTTGGATCAAAAAGAAAACGGGGCATTCCAGCCTCAAGATTACACGCCTCGTCAGTAACCATTAAGGATATAGAAAGTGTAGCTCCGGATGCAGATATAAAGACAATTCTCAAAAAAGTCGGTGAACCTGGACCGACAATGATTACCGTTTTAGAACAAAATAATTTGGTCGGAGTAGTAACAAAAGCAGACCTATTGCCTTTGGTAAGCAACAACAAAAAAGTACACGAAATTATGCAAAAAACAATCCATACTGCATCTCCGGATGATAGAGTGATTCATGCTCGGAGAATTATGATCGATGAAAATATTGCACGATTGCCTGTTGTCAATAAAGGATACCTTGAAGGCATGATTTCTGATACTGAGATTGCTTTCGCCTTGGCAAATGTCAAACGATCGTTTTCATTAGGAAGGCAAAAACGGAAGCTTGATGAGCTATTGGTTGGAGAAGTCATGAAGAAACCTGTTATATGGACTGAACCTCACATAGTTGCATCAGATGCGGCAAAAATTATGATGAAAGAAAATATTGGGGCGTTGCCGTTGATAAAAAACGATACTATTATGGGGATTGTTACCAGAACAGATTTGATTAAGACTATACAATACTAAAAGAATTTAAGTAGCCCAAACGAGTTTCTCTTATTGTCATGAGTTATCACATACCTTCAGATGAACAAATTGAAAAAGCTCTGAAAGAAGTGCTAACAAAATTCCGAACTGTTCATTCTCAAACAAAGCTTAAAACATTGGTTACTAAAGAGCTAAATACCAAAAAGAAAACGTTTGGAGTAAGTGGAAGTAGACTACGGGACATTGCAATAAGTAGTAATTTTGTAAAACTTGAGATACATTCACGTGAGGGTGATCCAAAAAAGGTAATGACTAATTGCCCAGTATGTAATTCTAGTTTGAAACGAGTGAAAAACCTTACCATTTGGGGTGGAGAAGTAACCATTGAGTTTAGGTGCACCCGCTGTGGATACTGGACTGGTAAGAAAAAGCGCATTCCAATAAGGTATGTTTTTTATCTCAAGAAAAAGTAATTTAGGTTTTTTTCAATTGTTCCCATTTGTCAATAAGAAAACGAATATAAAGAATAGTTATTAATCCTGCAAAAATAAGTTAAATGGATATCTCCAAATATAATTCTTCTTCAGTTATATTTATTTGTAAAGAATGAGAGAAGTTTTTATATAGAACTAGGATTATATTAATTATCATATATGAAGAGAATCGTGTGTGCCCTGACTGTAATTCTGTTATTTTCAACAATATTTTTCAATATCAATGTCGCAGGTGAGGAAAAGATAGAAGCAACGACAAGTTCCGAACAGTATGAAGGTGGGTATCGATATAACATTCAAGGTTGGATTTATCTTCATATTGAAGGAGAGCCTTATGCACGAGGGTATCAGCATGGATACCTACTCGCTGATGAAATTATTGATATGATCGAACGATGGAACAGCATGTTTCCACAAAAGTGGTCTTGGAATTTACAGAAACAATCAGCTGTGAGACTTTTTTGGCAAAAATATCCTGAAGAATACAAACAAGAGATTAGAGGTATTGCCGACGGCGTTTCGGCAAGAGGTGGTAAAACCGGTGGTTCTGAAATTGACTATAAAGATATTTTGACACTTAACGAAATGTATGAATCCCTATCTAGATTCAGGAGATACTCTGTTTACCCGCTAAGATTAAGAGATAGTTGGTGGGGGTTGGGGATTTTTAGCCTCATTCCATTAAGCAGCCCTCCTTCTGATGAAATACATACAGGAAAATGTAGTGCGTTTTTGGCTACCGGCGATAGTACGAAAGATGGGAACATTGTTGCTGCTCACTCTACTTATGGAGGTGCTGCCAGTGAAGGATACTGGTGGCACAATTATATTGCAGGACGTTGGAATGTATTGCTCGATATTCAGCCAGAAAATGGTAACAGAATGTTATTTAGTACCTCTCCGGGGCTCATTTGGAGTGACGAGGATTTCTATCAGAATGATGCAGGGATGATCTTGATGGAAACTACTCTCCCTTTGGGGCCTTGGACTAGGTTTGGAGATCCTGTTGTTGTTCGAGCTCGTAAAGCCATCCAATATTCAGATAGCATAGATGATATGATAGACTGTTTTTTGAAAAAAAACAATGGCCTCATGGCAAATGACTGGCTAATGGGAGATACGAAAACTGGGGAAATCGCATCATTAGAACTTGCATTACGAAATCATGGATTGACAAGAACTAAAAATGGTTTTATCTGGTCTTGCAATAACCCTAAAGACGATAAAGTTAGATGGGAATTGAATTCCTTTTCTAGATTGGGGTTTCTGGGGAGAGTAGTTGCTAAAACCTTCAAACCTAGCAATAGGGACATTAGGTTCGGAGAGCTTTTGGATAAATATGATGGGGAGATCGATGTCGATGTCGCTAAGAAAATTATGACAGCTCATCCGATTCAATCGGCATCAACTGATTGTAAAATCACAAGCTCACATCTCATAGATAATTTTGGTCTGTGGGCATTTATGGGGAAACCAGATGGCACTGATTTTATCGCAGATGAACATCCATTTAATGACCCTAAGCCAAGATATGGCGATATGCCTGCCTGTGGATGGGTACAAGTGTATGCATTGCATTCCCAAAATAATCCTCAATTTATTGAAAAAAAAGTAGAATATGCTTCAGATAAAAGTCGTCTTTTTTGGGAATATAAAGCAAGAGAAGAATTATTTGGAAACGCAGTATATTCATCTCCTACAATCCAAGATAATAAATTATATGCTACTTCGTGGAATGGAGATGTTGTCAAGATAGATATAGGCTCTGGAAACAAATTGTGGGAAACAAACATAGGATGGAGTAGTGAATCGTCACCCATTATCAATGATGATATGGTTTTCGTTGGATCTAGTGAGGGTTTATTTGCAATAAATAAAGAAACAGGAGATATCAAATGGCAGAAGAAACTTGGATCAGTATCCTCTCAACCAGCATTTATTGATGGATTTGTATACTGTGGCTCTCATGATGGCAATGTATATGCATTTGATTCTAAAAAAGGAACATTAGAATGGACATATCATACAGGTAACGAAATCTATTCTTCACCTATTATAGATAATAATATTCTATATGTAGGTTCAAACGACGGCTACATATATGCAATAGATATTCAAAACGGGAAAGAAAAATGGTCATATGAAACAGGTGGAGCCGTTTGCTCGTCTCCATTGGTATGTGACGGCGTCATCTATATTGGATCATGGGATAATAATCTGTATGCATTGGAAAGTAAAACGGGCAATCTTCAATGGAAGTTTACAGCAGGTTGGGGAATTGACTCATCGCCTGCGATAGACGACAATAACTTGTATGTTGGTTGCGAGGACAATACCTTTTATGCATTAGACGTAGAAGAAGGGACAGTGAAATGGACATTTACAGCAAACGCAGGCATTTCTTCTTCACCAACAGCCTATGGAGGATTAGTATTCTTTGGTTGCAGTGATGGAAACATTTATGCATTGGACGCATCGACTGGTAATTTAATATGGAAAGATTCGCCCGACTACTACATCGACGGCATCTTAAATTATGTAACAAAACCCATAGTATCTTCTCCTGCGCTTTATGATGGTCGGCTTTACATCGGTTCAACGAATGGTAAGATATATTGTTATGATGCTCAAACATTCGAACAACCTACGATTACCAAAGAAATAGAGATACATCTCGATACGTGGCTATTTGTAATTATTCCATTATTTTGTATTATTCTTGCAACTACAATATACCTCTTATGGGAAAGGAGGAAGCTCAATTGAGTGCATTGATTCTTGCATTCGTTATATATCTTATCATTCTAGTCTTAATTGGCATATGGTCTTCGAAACGCAATAAGACGCTTGATGATTTTTTAATTGCCGGAAGGAAACTTGGCACGTGGCCTGTAGCAATCAGCGCTCAGGCATCAGATATGAGTGGCTGGTTAGTCATGGGACTGCCTGGCAGAGGATTTGTGTATGGTGTTGGTGCTATATGGACGGCCATAGGATGCGCATTTGGGACGTTATTTAACTGGAGCGTAATCGCAAAACGACTTCGACGATTCACTGAAAAACTCCGATCACTTACCATTCCAGATTTCCTTGAAAATAGGTACAAGGATGATTCTCACATCATCAGAGCGATTGCAACCACCATCATTACAATTTTCATGGTAGCCTATGTTTCTGTTCAGTTAGTTGCAAGTGGAAAAATACTGAGTGAAACGTTTGGCTGGGACTACAATTCTGCACTGATATTGGGATTTGCTATTATTACATTTTATACCTTGATGGGTGGTTTTTTTGCAGTTGCATGGACAGATGTCTTCCAAGGGATGCTTATAGTAGGAATACTAGTAATTCTGCCCATTGTTGGCATTATTAAACTTGGAGGGATAGGTGAAGTATTTAGCGCAGCGGGACAAGTAAATGCCAATACGCTCTCTCCAGGGTTTGGTTATGCAGGTCTGTTATTTTTGCTTTTTGCCTTTGCAAGTATGTCCTGGATTTTTGGATATCCTGGCCAGCCACACATTCTTACTAGATATATGGCAATAAAAGATGAAAAGAAATTATGGAACAGCACCTTAATTGGGATGACTTGGGTCATTATCAGTCTCTGGGGTGCAGTCCTTATAGGAATTATTGGACTCGCCATGTTCAAAGGGCTACCGGATCCTGAGAAGGTCATGCCGCTTCTAGCCATGGAGTTACTTCCGGAATGGGCCGCTGGTGTCGCAATTGCTGCTATAACTGCTGCCATTATGTCGACTGCTGATTCTCAACTTCTAGTGGCAACATCCTCAGTAGTTGAAGACGTGTATCATAAACTTATCAATCCTGATGCAGATCAGAAAAAATTGGTGTTGTTTAGTAGAATATCCGTGTTAATGCTTTCTGTAGTTGCATTTATATTGGCTCTTCAAGGAGGCGTAATCTATTTCTTGGTTGCATTTGCATGGGGAGGGTTGGCAGCATCGTTTGGACCTTTAATTATCCTCTCACTTTGGTGGAAGCGCACAACAAAATGGGGGGCAATTGCAGGTATGGTTTCAGGTACAGTTACAGTAATAATATGGGATAAATTTGGCATTGCAGCGTCAATGCCACCTGAATTGGTTGTTCCGGGGATGTTGCCTGCGTTTTTTGTGTCATTATGTTGCATTATAATAGTAAGTCTTTTCACGAATCCCCCTGGCATAGAAAAACTTTTTAAGTAATTTTAAAAATTTTCCACGTTACCTGCATATGCAGCTACATATATACCTACATATTTGTATCGACATCTTTAAATAATAGCGTATACATTTCTCCTCTGCTAGGATGCATTAGGGATGTGTGGATGGGATGAATGTCAATAGACGTCTTGCACTATTAGGAGTTATGTTGGTTGTTTTAAGTATGACAATGGCTACGCAGTATGCCGTTACAAAAGTTGGATATAGTTTTTCAATTGTCCACCCAAGCAACGCCGATATTCGATTTATTGGATCAGATAATTCAACGGATGGAAGAGTATTAAGGGTTAATGGAGCTAATGCCTCAACAGTAGGCGTTGAGTTAGAATTTGGAAACTGGAGTGCTGGTAGTAATAAAACATATACTGCCGCATTTGGTATTGTTAATGAGGAAAAGATCTCTGTTAATATTACACATATTAATGTATCAACGCTTACAGGAAGCGACTATACCCAGATTTGGCTACATGGAAATCGAAGTACAGACGCAATAAGTGACGGTTCAGGTGTCTTTATGTGGGATATGACGACCAGTAAAAATGATAGTGGCACAACAGCATGGCAGCTTGCTGCTGGGGATCAAATTGTTGGTTCTATGGACGGTGGAGCCATTAATACTCCGTGGGATGAGACCAAACATGTACGTTATTCAGTAAGTGATACCGCTGCTGTTAGCGGTACTGATGATTATGTATGGGTACAAGTTTCAATAGTTATTCCGGATGCAGCTCCTGCTAGCGGTACCGGTTGGATATGGATCCACTTTGAGGCAGCTGGAACGTAAGGCCCAATATAATACAAAATTTCTTCTTTTTTATTCTCAAATATTTTTTTAGAGTGATGGATGTAATAAGGTGTGTTCTCCATTACGTGTGGTCATTTTAGCAATATGTAAATATATCTTAGAAAAACACAAGGTATATATATTTCAGTATATATTCCTATAAGCACGGATGGGCACATGCCTCTAACACGTAAGACTCGTTTATCAGGGAGCAGTATTGTTATCACAATTCCTAGTCAGCTAGTGGAAGCTTACGATATAAACAGCGGTGAAGATGTAGAAATTATACCTCTTGAAAACGGAGAAATCAAAATCAGGAAGTCAAATGGGCATCAGTTGCCAGGGGGTGCGGTATGAACAAGAAACTTGCAATTATAGCAGTGATTTGCACAATTTTCATCATCCTTGGAGGAATTAATACAACTCTACTTTATGGAACAACTTTTCTGGAAACAAAACCAGGATATTCATTTTCTGTTTCCAATGCTGCAGATTGGTGGAATTGCAGCTGGT
>CAZYFW010000037.1:0-10798 GCA_964646685.1 uncultured Thermoplasmatales archaeon | reverse complement strand
ATATATGCCCTGCTGATATGGACAGGTGATATAATGAAACTGGGAATATTACCAAAATTGTTTAAAAATTTGTTTTCAAAACCTATGACTGTTAGATTTCCGCATGAATCAATCCCCATTCCTGATGGATACAGAGGAGAACATGCATATGATATAGATAAATGCATAAGCTGTGGGCTTTGCGCTAAGATATGTCCTAACAGGGCAATAGAGATGGTAGAGATATCTAAAGAATATAAGAACGACTATCCAAAGACATATCCCAAAATAGATCTTGGAAAATGTTGTTTTTGTGGACTCTGTGAGGATATATGCCCTAAAGACTCTATTAAGTTGACAAAAAACTTTTTCCTCTCAACCTTTGATCATACTAACGTGATTAAATATCCCACCCCAAAAGTAGAGGAGCAGTTAAATGGCTAAAAATATTTCAGAAAAAGACATTTTAAATTTATTAGACAAGGTTAAACATCCTGCAATCAATCGCACCCTGCATGAACTTGGGATAGTCAAAGATTTATCTATCAAGGGTAATAAAGTGTTGATAACAATGGCTTTACCTTTCCCGAATATCCCAATCATAGGTCAACTTCTAAGCAGCATAAAAGAGCCTATTGAAAAGCTAGGTGCAGAGGTTGAAGTGAAACAAACTGTAATGAACCATGACGAACTTCAAGCTTTTTTAAAAATGGAAAAGGAGGGTTGGACAGGATAAAACCACAAGGGTTATATATATTATATATATTGACCCAACAGGAGGCATATTATGAGTAAAAAAGTAGCTATCGTATGTAACGGAGCAGAAAACAAGAATCTTTATCCAACATTTATCTTGGCTTCTAGTGCAGCTGCTTCTGGAGATGAAGTTGTTTTATTTTTCACCCCCGGTGCTGCACCAGCTTTAAGAAAAGGAGAACTCGAGAAAATAAAGGCAAAGGGTATGCCAGATATGGCAGAACTGGTCGAAGGAGTACAGAACTTAGGAGGCAGAATACTTCTCTGTGAACTAGCATTAGAAGCTAAGGATATGAAAAAAGAAGAATTTAGAGACGGCATAGAAATTGTCGGAGCAACATCGTTTATGGCAGATATAGACGATGCTCAGGTAACATTTTCATTTTAGAAGGAGGTAAAAAATATGGCAACACATAAACTTGATACACTAGGATTGAAATGCCCTCAGCCAATACTTAAAATAGCGGTTAAAGCTAAAGAAATTCAATCAGGTGACATGCTTGAAGTAATAGCAGATTGTCACTCTTTCCCAAATGATATCAAAGCCTGGTGTACTAGAATGAATAAGACACTTCTTGTCTGTGCAGATGAAGGCAACGGGAAGTTCAAAGCACAAATACAGTTTTGATCTTATCCATTTTAGATACTAAAAAAATAATTAAACAGATCTAAGAAAGTAAAATATTTTTGCTTAAGGGGTAGCAATGGCAAAAGAAGCAGAAAAGTTTGAACCACGGATAGTTGGTTTCCTTTGTAATTGGTGTTCCTATGCCGGAGCAGATTTGGCTGGGACTGGCAAGTTGAAAGTACCATCTTCTCTTACACCAATCAGAGTTATGTGTTCTAGTAGAGTAGACCCTGTTCTTGTTACAACAGCATTTCTTCGCGGTGCAGATGGTGTCCTTGTAGCTGGTTGTCATCCAGGTGACTGCCATTATGATAAAGGAAATTATTATGCTCGGAGGAGGTTTGCAGTTTTAAAAAAAGTTATAGAATGTCTTGGTCTAGAGTCAGATCGTCTACGTCTTTCATGGGTTTCTGCATCGGAAGGTCAAAGATTTGCAGAGGTTGTTAATGAGTTTAATGAAAAGATAAAAAAGATGGGGCCAAATCCTACAAGAGTAAAAACATCACTGTAAATTGAGGATAAATTATGAATGGAAAGGAAGGTTATCCCGATGTGTTGGTCATCGGAGCGGGCATATCGGGAATTGAAGCAAGTTTACTGCTTTCCAATTCTGGCAGAAAGGTACACCTAATCGAAAAAACATCTTACACTGGTGGCACTGTGATAAAGTTTGAAGAGGTGTTCTCCAATATGGAGTGCTCAACATGTATGGTGGCCCCAATACAACAAGAACTATTGCAGGATAAAAACATTAACCTTCTGACACTTGCAGAAGTTGAAGATGTCAAAGGATCATTTGGAAACTTTAACGTTAAAATTCGTAAAAAGGCAAGATATGTAGACCTGCAGAATTGTATAGGATGTAACGCTTGTTTTGAACCATGCCCAGTCAGTTTAAAAAACGAGTTTGAAGAGGGGCTTAATGAAAGAAAAGCGATATATGTCCCATGTGCCGGTGCACTTCCAAATGTCCCTATGATTGATACCGAACATTGTATTCGTTTTAAAGGTAAAGATTGCAAAGCCTGTCAAGAAGCCTGTGCGTTTGAAGCCATTGATTTTAATCAGAAAGACGAACAAATTGAACTTAAAGTCGGAGCCATCATTGCAGCTACCGGATTCAACATATTTAATTCTAAAAGGACTCCCCAGTATGGATATGGAAAAATCGATGATGTGTATACTGCCTTTGAGTTTGAAAGAATGTATGCATCTAATGGCCCTACTGAAGGAAACATCAAGTTAAAAAGTGGAAAGGCCCCAAAATCAGTTGCTATCATACACTGCGTAGGTAGGGATCAAAAGGGATACTGTTCAGCAGTATGCTGCATGTATTCACTTAAGTTTAACCATTATTTAAGATCAAAAATACCAGATATTAAGATATCAGAATTTTACACAGATCTTTGTATTCCTGGTAAATCTCATCAGAAATTCTATGAAAAGATGAAAGAAACGGGAACTGACTTAATCCAAATTAAAGAAATCGAGGTCGAAAAGCAGGGAAAAGGAATCACTGTTAAGTATAACAAAGGAAACAAAAAAGACAGTCTTCCAGTTGACATGGTGATTCTTGCTACATCTATCGAACCAAGAGAGGATACTTCCAAACTCGCTAAGATTCTAGGCGTATCTCTTGATGAATATGGGTTCTTCAAAGAAGAACACCCAGAGGCATCCTCTGTAACTACATCGAAACCCGGAGTATTCATCGCAGGATGTGTCCAAGGACCAAAAAATATTCAGAATTCAGTATCCCAAGCAAATGCTGCAGTAGGGAAAATACTCTCATTATCAAAGTAAAGGGAATGCTAAATGGAAAGGAAAATAGGTGTCTATGTATGCGAATGCGGTCCGAATATTGCAGAGAAAGTTGACATTGATAAAGTAATTAATGCAGTTTCTTCCATTGATGGTGTTGCAGTTGCTGAACGATATAAACTTCTATGCTCAACAGATGGTAAAAAATTCCTCGAAGAACAAATAAAAAAACATGGTCTAACACATCTAGTGGTTGCCGCATGCTCGCCAAAACAACATGAAAAAACCTTTATGGAAGTATGTGAAAATGCTGGTATCAACCCTTATCTTTTCCAACTTGCCAATATCCGTGAACAATGTGCCTGGATTACAGAAGACAAAGAGGAGGCCACAGGAAAAGCTATAAGACTAACAAAGGCAGCTATTAGAAGGGTTCGCTATCATTCTTCCCTTGAAAAAAAAGAGCTAGAATGCACCCCCGATGTTTTAGTAATTGGAGGGGGGATTGCTGGTATTGAAACCAGTCTACAACTTGCCAGCCCTGATAGAAAAATTTACCTTGTTGAAAAGTCCTCCTCTTTAGGAGGTTTAGTAACAAACTTTGATAAAACTTATCCCAGCATGCAATCTGGATTAGAGAACATACAAGAAAAAATTCAGAATATAAATAAGAACACTAACATAGATGTTTTTACAAATAGCGAGGTTGAAGAGATTCTTGGATTTTTTGGAAATTTTGAAGTGAAAGTGAAAAAAAGAGATGAGGAGGAAAGCACTGCCGAATTTAATGTTGGGGCAGTAGTATTGGCTACGGGCTCTACCCTTTTTGATCCGAAAAAGACTCCCCAATATGGTTATGGGGAATTGGACAATGTTGTCACCGCATTGGAATTTGAAAACATGAATTCATCAGGAAAAATCTCTCTTAAAAACGGTAAAACCCCAAACTCAATAGCCATAATACATTGTGTAGGACGAGATGAAACAGGTTATTGCTCAGAGATATGTTGCATGTACTCCCTTAAATTTGTTAGATATCTAAAGGATAGAATATCAAATGTAAAAGTATCTAATTTTTACTTAGATTTGTGCATACCTGGAAAAACATACCAGAAATTCTATGATCAAACCAAAGGAAAACATGTTGATTTTATCAGATCCACGGACATAAGGATTACAAAAGAGGGAGATAAACTAAATATTGAATATAAAGATGAAAACGGCAGTAAAAAGAACCTTGGATCTGACATGGCAATTCTTGCTCCAGCTATGAAACCAACTTCTGATACTTCTAGACTCGCCGAGGTTGCAAGTGTTTCTCTAGGAGATGGAGGTTTCTTTGCCGAGGAACATGAGAAACTAAGTCCGATATCTACAACCACTGAAGGAGTATATATCGCAGGGTGTGCGCAAGGCCCAAAAAATATTTCAGATACCTTAGTTCAAGCAGATGCTGTAACTGGTAAAATACTTTCTTCTCTAATTCCAGGTAGGAAAATTGAACCTGAGGTTAAAATCTCTCAGATATCAGAATCTTTTTGTATAGGATGCAAAACATGTATCAATGTCTGTTCATATGGTGCTATCACTTTTGATGAAGCAAAGAAGATATCTGTTGTAAACGAGGCGATATGCCGGGGATGTGGAAATTGTGTTGCAGCCTGTCCTTCTGGAGCAGCAACTCTAAAACACTTCACTTTTAATCAGATTTACCAGGAACTGATGGAGGCGGTTCAATGAGTAAATCTGAGGGCAACTCTAAAAAGAACTGTGCTATTGTTTCATCAAAATCAGATACAAAAAAATCGATAATTGATTTTCTAAAAAAGGCAATGGATGAGGGTATTTTTGATGCAGTTCTCATACCAATGAGGGTCCCAGCCGGTGATTCATTTGCATATGTACTGATAAAAGACAAAACTCTTCTCAAAGAAGGCGTTCCTCTTTCACCAATCATGTCAGTCCAAGGAGCCAAGGCAGTTTCTAGTGTAACCAGACTTGGAAAGGGAAAAATGAAAATAGCTGCTGTTATGCGGCCTTGCGAAATAAGAGCAACAATTGAACTATCAAAACTCGGTCAAACAGATTTAGAGAATACAACGCTTATAAGCATGGATTGTCCTGGTGTTTTACCGATGTCTGATTTCCTTACTGATCCTGAGAAAAACATTAGGATATTCAATGAGGCTGTGCAGAAATGGGATGACACAATAATGCGACCTGTATGCCAGATATGTGACAAATCAAGTATGATTGCAGGAGATCTTCATATAGGAACGCATGGTGCAAAAAAAGATACTTTTCTTATTATTTCAAATAGCCAAAAGGGAAACGATGTTCTAGATAAACTTGGCATGGATTTGAAAGAGAGCATCGATAGTTGGCAGGCAAAGGTTAAGAACATCACAGAAAAAAAACAAAAAAAGAGAGAGAAAAATCTAAAAGATTTAAAATCCAAAATAGGTGGTCTTGACAACCTAACTGATACCTTCAGCCAATGCATAAACTGTCATAACTGTATGAGAGTTTGCCCTATCTGTTACTGTCGTTTATGTTATTTTGATTCTGATAAAGTAAAACATCCCTCTGATGATTACCTTAAGATGGCAGAACGCAAAGGAAGCATCCGATTTCTACCTGATACCACTCTTTTTCAAATGGGAAGAATGCTGCACATGAGTCTTTCTTGTGTGTCTTGTGGTGCATGTGAAGATGCCTGTCCTATGTCCATTCCAGTAGCTCAGATATTTAGCATGATAGCTGATGAGACCCAAGGTTTATTTGATTATGTTTCTGGTAGAAATCTAGAAGAGCCTCTCCCGCTAATTACCTACAAAGAAGAAGAACTTCATGACGTGGAGGATGCAAATGACTAAAGCTTTGAAGATAAACAAAAACAGCGAGCAAGGTATCCTAGAACTTCTAAAATTTCTTTTGGAAAGCGGTAAGGTTAAAGGAGTTTTTACACTTAAGAAAACAGGTAAAGAGGGTGCAGTAGCTTATTCACTTATTACTAAATCAGATGAACTAAAAGATGCAGTTCCCTTCTATCCTTTAATGCCGGCTAACGCCGGTAAACTACTATCGCGTTTTACACTCAGAGGAAGCACAACTGATCCCGTTATTGCTGTTGTAAAGCCTTGCGAGTTAAGAGCATTCATAGAGCTTGTAAAACGTGAACAGGGAAGTCTCGATAACATGTTCTTTATAAGTTCAACATGCGGTGGCGTATATCCACTTAAAATGGCCGCAGACAATGCAATAGAGAAAAATCTTTCTAAGTATTGGGAGGCGGTTAGAAAGGGCGAGGTTCTCACTGACTTAAGATCAGCTTGTAAAGGATGTGAAGAATTTATACCTTATACTGCAGACATGACCGTCGATTTAATAGCCAAAAATGATACAGATAAACAGTGTGTGGTACTTCTTAACAATGAAAAGGCGGAGAAACTGACCGAAGACATAAAAGGAGATTTTTTGGCAAAAGAACTCGACAAAGAAAAACTGGATAAGTTCCGTAGTAAAAGAGAAGCAGAAAAGAAAAAACTTTTTGATGAAATAGAAGTAAAAATGAAAGGCTTGGATGGATTCATAGATATCTTTGGAAAATGTTTAGGCTGCCATGGGTGTAGCAAGGTTTGCCCAATTTGTTATTGTAAATTATGTGAATTTGAATCTCCAGATTCTGAATATAAGCCGTCTAACTATGAGACGAATCTCGAAAAAAGAGGAGGGCTGAGAGTTCCACCAGGTGTAACTTACTTTCAGATTGGCAGGCTAGATCATATCGCAATATCCTGCGTTGGATGTGGTGCTTGTGAAGATGTCTGCCCTGTCGGCATCCCAGTTTCAATTATCTTTAAGAAGGTTGGAGAATTCGTCCAAAAACTGTTTAATTATACCCCCGGAAGAGATGTAGAAGAGGAAATTCCTTTGCTTACGTTTGAAAAAGAGGAGCTTTCTGAAGTTGAAGATTGAAAGTGATAGTATGAAAAAAGATGAAGAGTTTATGCCAAAGATACTTGCTTTCCTATGTAATTGGTGTTCCTATGCTGGAGCTGATTTGGCTGGGACTAGCAGACTAAAATACCCACCTTCCATACTGCCCATCAGGGTCATGTGTTCCAGTAGGGTGGATCCACTTTTTATCGTAAAAGCCTACCTTGGAGGGATAGATGGCGTTCTTGTAGCTGGTTGTCACCCAGGCGACTGTCATTATGATAAAGGTAACTACTATACTCGTAGAAGATTTGCATTACTTAAAAAAATATTTGAAGAACTTAACATAGAACCTGACCGTTTATTGCTTTCATGGATTTCTGCATCAGAAGGGACCAAGTATGCAAAAGTAGCTACAGAGTTTACAGAAAAAATCAAAAAGTTAGGAGAAAACTCTGCTAAAAATAAAATATTTTTGTAAAAAATTAGATTTAGACATCTTTGAATTGGCAATCATTAAAAGCTATTTATGGAGTTTTTAAATTTATATAGATATTAGTTAAGGCAATTAAAAAAAAGGTATTACAAACATAATGGACTTATAAATAAAGCACCACTGAGAAAACTATTATACCTCTGGCAGATACTGGTTCCTGAAAACAGATAAATCATGAGTATCGGAGGCTCAATTTGGTGATAAATTATGACTAAATCTGGCTCTAAAGTTGTAAAAATAATTACTAAAAAAGATTTGAATTCTTTTGTAGATGCTCTAATTAAAGAAAATACACATGAAACTGTAGGTGTTAAGGCAAAAGGGGAGCGATTTGTTTTTGGTCCGCTTGAAAATGCTAGAGAACTGCGTTTAGACTATGATGTTACAATTCTTCCACCAAAAAAATATTTTCTACCCCAGTACGAAAAATTGATGAGTTTTAATCTTGAAAAACCATTTGATGTGAAAGAAAATGACGGGGAAAAATCCAGGATCATCATTGGTATGCATCCCTATGACATTATTGCATTAGAGCAAACGGATAAACTGTATCTCGACTCGCAAAAGGATGATTTTTACAAAAAAAGAAGAGATGACACAACCATCATTGGAGTTGATATCCAGAACGTGTCAGAGAGATCATTTGCTGCCAGTATGAAAACAAATGTAACTGAATCTGGTTTTGATCTGATGCTGACAAATTTGGAAGGTAGATATGCAGTAAAAATTGGTTCTGAAAAGGGAAAACGGTTGCTTGAAAAATACGCAAAAACAACGGCCGCGACAGAATTAGATATAAAAAAGATCAAGGCAGTTCGTAAACATATTGCTTCTCAATATACCAAAAAAGCCAAGATTGATAAAAACGAGTGGTCGTCTGTTCTTGTTGCAAATTATGATCATCCTATATGGGACAAAAAATCTGATGAATGCCTAGAATGCAGTTCTTGTACCATGGTTTGCCCTACCTGTTTTTGTTATGATGTAAAGGAGGAGGTTTCTTTAAATCTCAAAGATGGAAAGAGGATTCGTACTTGGGATGGTTGTTTATTGCGTGACTTTACAAAGATTGGCAGCGGAGAGGTATTTCGTGGCGATGTCAAAGAGAGATATCGACATCGTTTCTTTAGAAAAGGGAATTATTTGCCTGAACGTTATGGTTTTGTTGCATGTGTAGGCTGCGGGCGTTGTGGTACTGCATGTCTGCCAGATATTGCAGATCCTTGTGATGTGATGAATGAGCTTTCTCATTTTGAGAGATCTGATGATGCCAGTAGGTTCTTCATTAAAGAAAAAACAGAAATTCAAGATAAAGGAATCATTCACATTCCCAGGGTTGCAACACTAAAACGTAAGGAGAAAATTACTTCGATGGAAATGTTGTTTGAGATTGAACTTGACAATAAGAAGTCTCTTGGTCATAAGCCAGGACAGTTTATAGAAGTTTCAATTTTTGGCATAGGAGAGGCACCTATTTCTATTTCTTCTGCACCAAGTAGATCTTCTTCTTTTGAAATAGTTGTACGAAAAGTGGGAAATGTTACTTCAAAACTTTTTAGCATGTCAGTAGGTGATAAACTAGGTATTCGAGGGCCATTTGGCAATGGCTTTGACGTCAAGTCGTTTGAAAAGAAGCATCTTCTCCTTTCCACTGGAGGTCTTGGCATGGCACCGATGCGATCATTGATAAACTATGTTCTTGATAAGGAGAATCGTAAAAAATTCAAGGATATTACTATTCTATATGGATCAAAATGCCCTGACGATGTGCTTTTCAATGAAGAAATTGAAGAATGGAAAAAGGTTGACGGCGTTAGGTGTGAGTTAACAGTTGATCAATGTGCAGAAGACGATTGTTGGACGGGTTGTGTTGGGTTGATTACAACACTTTTCCCAAAAATTAAGCTAGATAAGTATGATTCAAAAAATACTATTGCAGTTGTTATTGGACCACCGGTTATGTATAAATTTGTAATACAATGTCTGTTAACGCTTGGAATACCCGAGGAAAATATTTTTGTTTCCCTTGAGCGTCGTATGAAGTGTGGTGTAGGAAAGTGTGGCCATTGCCAAATCAACGGCATATATGTTTGTAAAGAGGGACCGGTATTCAATTACAGTCAAATCAAGAATCTTCCGGAGGCGTTTGAATGAAGCCACGTGTTGCTTTCTTTGATTTTGCAAGCTGCGAAGGCTGTCAATTGCAAATCGCAAATCTTGAGGAAGAAATCCTTGATCTTATCGAAATAGTCGATGTTGTGTCGTTCCGAGAGGTTATGAAGGAGCATTCTGATGAATATGATATTGCAATTGTTGAAGGTTCGATTATGAGACCTATGGACGAAAAGCGCTTGCGAAAGATTAGAAGAAATGCAAAAATACTTGTTGCCCTGGGGGCCTGTGCAACTATTGGTGGAATTAATAAAATAAGAAATCAATGGCCTGTTGAAGAGGTTAAAAAAGAGGTTTATGGGGATGCAAATATTAAAGACAATGAGTTTTTTGACGCATTCCAAACAAAAGCACTTAATGAAGTTGTACCTGTAGACCACTACATACACGGGTGTCCAATTAATCGTGATGAATTTAAACGAGTTGTAACTGCTTTAGCACTGGGTAAAAAACCAGAAATACCTAACTATCCAGTTTGCGTTGAGTGTAAAAAGAATGAAAATGTTTGTCTGTTTGAACTTGGAAAATTCTGTCTTGGACCAATTACTAGAGCAGGATGTAACGCTATTTGTCCAACAAATGGTAGCCCGTGCGATGGATGTCGTGGCATTCTAAAGAAACCACAAATTGAGTGCATTATAGACATTCTTGAGAAATACGATTTAACCTATGAGGAAATGAAAAGTCGTTGCACATTATACAATACATCATGCTTCAATCCTAAAGATGGAATGACTTTCGTAAGGAGGAAGTCAAATGAATAATAACGTTGATATCAATGTAGAACATGTTACTCGCGTTGAGGGACATGGCAACATTGTCCTCAATGTAAGAAAAGGAAAAATTGAAAAGTTACAGTGGCAGGTCTCTGAGGCCCCTAGATTTTTTGAAGCCATGCTTAGAGGAAGGCATTATGACGAGCTTCGTCCCATCACTTCAAGAATATGTGGTATTTGTTCCATTGGTCATTCTCTCGCTTCTTTGAAAGCTACCGAGGATGCATTAGATATAAAGATTTCTGAACAGACTGCAATGCTGAGAAGATTAGCTCTTAACGCAGAGAATAT
>CAZYFW010000036.1:0-10938 GCA_964646685.1 uncultured Thermoplasmatales archaeon | reverse complement strand
TACTGGTTTACTGACTCCATCTAAGGAATCGAATTTTACATATCCAAAAAGCATAAAAGAAAAGTTAACTGAGGATGAATTAGGCGGTTATGAGTTAGAACAACTATGGGTAGAAGACTTCCCGCGATCATATATGGCAAAACATGCACCTGATAAGCTTTTACAACAGATCCTAAGACAAATGGAATCGCGTGCAAAAGTTACTACAAATCTTATGAAAAAATTTGATTGGGATTTTACCATGGTTGTTTTTAGAGGTACTGATACTGCACAACATTTTTTATTCGACAAAAAGGACCTTCTTTTGTCGTGCTATCAAAAGGTAGATCAGCTCGTTGGTGAAATGATAAAAACGTTTCCAGATGCAGTATTTGTTATTGTTTCTGATCATGGATTTGAATCGATTAAAAAAGTATTATACCCTGACAATGTATTATACAACGCTAATCTATTAACGCCTATTAAGGACCAATCTAATAGTCCATTTTCAATAATTTGGCATTTAACTTTTAAGATTTGGAATTGGATTTTGCGACTAATGCCAACCAATACAATCAAACGTTCCTCTTTTATAAGAACGCTTCTTTTCTCGGGCTCTTCTAAAGTTAAACTAATTGATTTTTCAAAAACTCGGGCTTTTTCTACAGCAGATGGCAGAGGCATTCAGATAGCCCAGAAGAATAGATATGAAGAAGGAATAGTTGACTCTAAGGATTATGATAAATTATGTAAGGAAATAAGTGTACTTTTCAGAGATCTGAAGGATCCAAATACCGGCAAAAAAATAGTTGAGGAAGTGTACAAGTGGGATGAAGTCTATGGCAAAAAAGCAATAGATCCGCCAGATTTGATATTGAAATTGGAAAAGGGGTTTGCTGCAATGGAATGGATGAGAGGCCCAGATAGTCTATCAAGTATATTACAGTCCAAAGGAGAAACAATTCCATACGTCTTTAAAAATGATCCAGCTGGACGTTCAGGCGACCATGCCCCATATGGAGTAATTTTTGCCTATGGCAATAGTATCAAACCAGGATATGTCGTTAAGGATATATCTGTAGAGGATATTCTTCCAATAGTTTTTGCTGCAATGGGCACGTCCATACCCAATAGCATCGATGGGAAGCTTTTCGATGATATTTTTATAGAAAAACCTAAAGTGAAGATAATAGACTGGAAATCTTACTCACCTAACAAACAAATATTATCAAAAGGTGAATTGAAGAAAATTAATGAGATTAGAAATATGTTTAAGTCCTAATTGAACTAGTTATTATTTAAAAAATTCGTTGATATCATCATTATTTGATTTTTACATTCAATAAATTCTTCACCCAAGATTATTCCAAAATCTCGACAAGTCTTAAAGCAGTATTTTTATCGCCTTCAGGTTTAGGCAGTTTTTTAGCTAATGTTTGTGCATTTTCAAGATAGAAATCATAATTCTCAAAAATTTTATCCATACTTACCAATAGCTGTTTTTCCTTGAAATATATTCTAGATAACATTAGACCTGCACCATGTCCAATCATCTTTTCTAAATTAAGATGTTGTTCGGGTTGCATAGGAAAACCAATAATTGGTTTACCTGCATATGCTGCAGTGTAGACTGTTCCTTGACCTCCATGTATAATGGCAAGATCTACCATTTTATGCAGTTTCTGAATAGATGGTACAAATTTCATTAAAAGTATATTTTCATTGAAAACTGGCAATTCGCCTTCATTTAGTATGTTTGTATACACGGCGATAACTCTATGGGAGGTTTTGTTTAGCACGCGCAATATGTTGAGAAAGAACTTTTTGTCGCCACTGCTACCCATGGTAAGAAGAATGGACTTACCTGGTTTGTTTAAATGTTTTCTGATGTCGCATTCAATTGCTTTTGATTCTTTTTCTGAAAATTGATCTGAAAATGCTTCTTCGAGAGAGATAATTCCGACATAATCTTCATCTGGAAATAACTGTTGATTGGGAAAAATATTGATAAATTCTAAAAAATTAGTTGCAAGAGTAACATCTCCATAGAAAACATTAATTGAACTTTTAAAAGGTTTGATATTGTACTCATTTGCAATTATATTAAATGGCTTCAGAGATTTTTTACCTCTAGTGTAGAATAAGTTAAATATTTTTACTTTTAAAAATTGTGGAATCAAACGAATAAGACTGTTTTCGAAATTGTCAGGAATTGTAAAATGAAACTTCCCTGGTGCTGGTGAGACGCAAACAAGAGGTATTCCAGCGGCACGAGCAGATATTGAACAGGGAACATTTACAAAAGATACTACCATCTTTACTCCTGCTTTTTTATATGCGGCTATTTCTTCCTTAACAGACTCTCTTAGAAACGATTCTTTGTAAGGGATTCCTTTTTTTCCTCCACGATTGATGCTTATAATTTCCTTTATAGTTTCTTCGCTATAAATTGGATTCACTCTGATTATATCATACCCAAAATCGTCTATCAAGTGTTCGTATTTTCCACCATGACTAAAAAATACTGCTTTGCCACCAAGTTCCACATAACGTTTAGCCACTAGTACAGCACGACCTGTTTCAGCAAGATTGTAAGTAAGTGGGAAGAAACCAACTAGTGGTTTTTTATCTACTCTGTCCATTTTTCTTAAATCCCTCATCTTTTATTATATGTGGAACTATTAATCCCTCCCTTTCCAAAATCTTAAGAAGTATCTTCATTGCATTTTTATCGCCTTGGGATTTCGGCAATCTGTTGGAAAGGTTTTGAGCATTTTTCAAATATTTATCATAGTTGTCAAAAATCACGTTGATGTCTTTCAGCAAATTTTTTTCTTTGAAATATTTTCTGGATGCAATAATTGCAGTACCGTGTTTGACCAGCATCTCAAGATTTAGGTGTTGCTCAAATTGCATCGGAAAGCCAATTACTGGTTTTCCGCTGTAAGCAGCGGTATCCACCGTACCCTGCCCACCATGAAGTATAGCTAGATCTACAAGTTCGTTTAATTCTGATATCGAGGGGGCAAATTTTTTTAGAATGATATTATCATTAACATCAGGCAATTCTTCTTCCTTTAATATTGATGCATGCAGAGCAATTACGTTGTAGTTTGTTTTGTTCAATGTCTGTAAAATTTTAATGAAAAGTTCTTTTGTTCCAGAACTGCCCAGTGATAAAAGAATTGACCTACCGTCTTTTTCGATGTGCTGTTTTAGCATATTTTGCTCTCTCGAAAAACCTTCATTAGTAAAAGTTTTAGCGAATAACTCCTCTAAAAAAATAGGGCCGATATAATGTTCGTTAGAGGGCATGCTGGTTTTATCTAAACCCAAAAATTCCATGAAGTTTGTATGGAATGTGTAATCTCCTTTGTTTATATCGCTTCCAATATTAGGAGCAGGAACGTTATATTTTTTTGCAATCTTGACAAAAGGCCTTATATATCCTTTTGATTTGGGTGCATACCAGTTGAGAATTTTAAGTTTCAGTGACTGAGGGACCAGTTTAGTAAAAAAGAATTCAGCATCATCAGGATATTTCGTAAAGGGTAGTATAACCTTTGGAGTTACAAATATAAGCGGTATTTTTGCAACCCTCGCAGAGATTTTACATGGGAAGTTATTGGTAGATATTATCAGTTTAACTCCCGTTTTCCTATACGCTGCAACCTCTTCATCAACATGTTCTGCCAATATTTTCTTTGAGAAAGGGTTTTTAAATGTTTCCAATCGAGAAGATTTCCAAAGAAGGTCAATATACTCATCAGAATAGATAGGATTGACTCTAACTACTTTGCAACCAATTTCCTCAGCCAAATATTCGTATTCGCCGCCATGACTAAAAAATACTGCTTTGCCGCCGAGTTCCATATAACGTTTAGCCACTAGTACAGCACGACCGGTTTCAGCAAGATTGTAAAAGAGAGGAAAGAATCCGATGAGTGGTTTTTTGTCGGAGTCGATTGATTGTGTCATGCGTTATTTCTCCTTTATTTTTAATGAATGTTTCTTCTTTTTGGTCTTAAGGAAAGCCTTATCATTCTTATGTTTTTCTAGTTTTATATTCTAAATGACGCAAATAACTCTTTTTTATATAGTAAAAATTTATTAGTTGAACAAGATTGCATAAAGATGGCCACTATGAAAAAAACTCCAATTTTTGTTGTTGGTTGCCCACGCTCTGGAACTACATTGATAAGAGTCATACTTGACTCGCATCCAAATATTTGCTGCGGCCCTGAAACACACCTCATTAAAAACATGGAAATCTTGAGAGAAAAAATCAGTGAAAAATGGAAGATGTTAGTTTCCTATGGTGTTGAAGAACAATCCATGGATCAAAAGATCAAAGACATTCTACTTCTTTTTATGGAGCGTTATATGAAATCTAAAGGTAAAAAACGATGGGCTGAAAAAACTCCCGATAACATTTTTCATGTCGATTTTATAGATGAATTATTTCCAGATTGCCAGTTTATTAATATAATCCGAGATGGTAGAGACGTCGTCTGTTCCTATAAGGAAAGATGGGGTAGGAAAACTGTTTTTCTTGCTATAAAAAACTGGAACCAGAGTATCGAATTAACCCATAGATATCGCACCAAGTTTAATGAAGACAGATATACGGAAATCAGATATGAAGAACTAGTTACTCACCCTAAAAGAGAAACGAAAAATATGATGCAATTTCTCGGAGAAGAGTGGATTCCAGATCTTCTTGAACACAATAAGATTGACCATGATTTTTGGTTCAAATCTTCAGAAGGACAACAGATTAATTCCAAAATGGAAAAAAAGCCGCAGCGACACTCACCAAGTAAGCCAATTTTTTCATCAAGTGTCGGAAAATGGAAAAAAAATCTCAATATCGTAGAAAAATCATTGGTAAGCATCTATTTAGGAAAAAATTTGAAAAGGATGGGTTATAAATAAAAATATTTAGAGAATTGAAATATTGTTCTCCTTTCAATTTTGTGAAGATTTTTCCGTCGTATATCCGCAGTATGAAAGATATTTGTTAATTTTTTTGGTTATGAATTGCTCTCTTTTCTGCAATTCTTTCAACAATACAGTTTTTCTAGGTTTGATAAAATCATGATATTCGAGATTTGGTTGATAAGACAAGTCTAAAAATTTCATGATGCTTGAAATTGTCGATTGTGGAGCTCTGCATAGATCTTCATACCGTACACTGATATATTCTTCATTTTTTTGTAAGTGGCTAATATTTTCTAAAAAAGTATTTGTCTCTTTTGTCATTTTTCTAACTGCTGAAATTGCTCGGTGTGGGATGTACAAGGAATGTATAAATCGGTAATAATGAAGTAGAATCTTGTTGTCAAAAGCTTGGTTGTACCATGGAGATAGCATAGCCATATAAGGGCTTTTATTCTGCAAAAGGGTTCGCATTGCTTTTAGCTGGGAATTAAGAGTTTTAATCGGATTCCTATGAATAAATATGAATTTAGCATTTGGAAAAACCTTTTTAATATATACAAAATTTGAGAAATCCCATGGATTTTTCAGAAGAAGGAGTTTTTCAGACTCTGATATAAACTGAATCTTTTTGCACAATTCCATGAATGATGACATATTGTTCTGATTGAGTTTAGATTGTCTGGTCTTTTTAGAGAGAAGGAACCCATATTCTTCAGGAAAATCAGGAGTTATCTGCAACTCGTCAATTCCACGAGTCGTTTTTGATTGATGCCCAAACAATTCAGAAAGAGCATTCTTTGCACCGTCCTCCAGGTTGTTTATATGGTTGTGTAGAAGTTCGTTGTACTTGATAATATGATAAGCAGTGACAACATTGAAACAGTTGGTTGCATCCAACATTTTATAAAGAATGCTGGTTCCAGATCGTTGTAAACCCATTATAAAAACAGGATCAAAAGTAACATTCTCTATTTTTCCCAGATATTGGTAATCTAAATCCTCAGCTTCTCTCGTGTTTTTCATAAATTATCTTGTTATTTTTAATATTTGTTATACCATTATATATCAACGGCATGAGTCCGATGAGTGTCCAACCACGTCAACACATTTTTTTCGAAATAATCTTGTAAATTTTTCAGAGAGAATTTTTGCGAGTTGACCAGCGCTTCCCTCTTTAAATCTCGAAGTTTTTTAGGATTTGACATTAATTCTATTATTGTATTTTTAAGCTCTATTGAATTTGAATATCTCAATGTAGAACTTTCTAGTTCAGGCAACATATTAAACTCAGCAGGTACAACGATTGGTTTAGCATACTGAATCGCATTGAATATAACGCCACTTCCAACAGTTTTACCATATACTTCTTCGATGTCACCGTCTGCTCTAGTTTTGATTCTTATCGGAGCCAAAATGATGTCAATTTGTGTAAGAATTTTGTTAAATGTGTCGTCAGGGACAAAATTGTCAAATATTGCAACATCATATCCTTTTTGTTTCATGCTTTTAAATTTGTCATGGACCTGCTTGCCAAACCTACCAACTGGAAGTCCTGGTAAATATAGCTTGATTTTTTCTTTATGATTCTCAAAAATGTTTTCAAAGGCTGGAAAGACATTACTGTAATCCTTCCGATGTTTCTGGATTAAACCTGGAATAGCTATCTTCAGTTTCCCATCATCCTTTTGTCCTTCTGTTTTTTTGACATTTTCAAAGATGGATGTTGGAAGTGTAAATATCTCCTTTTTGTAATCGGTGTTTGCTTGAATATAATCTTTTAGGGTGTGGTAGATAACATTGATGCCATCAAATTTTGGAAATATGAGTTTGCATATTAAAGCAGATGACAGATTTGTATCAATAGTTCGTACGGGGTGCTTTATATTGAATACAAGTTTGGGTTTCAGCCATGCATTAACATGATGTATGATGAGGATAGTTTTAGATTTTGGATTGAATTTTAGATAATAAATAAGATCGAACAGGGTTTCATGGATTGTATTGATAAATAGCAAATCGATTTTATGATTGCAAATATGCTCTACACGTTTAAGAAAAGAGTATGTGCTTTCGTTGTTTTTCTTGAGGATTATGTCATAGTTTTCCTTGTCTTTCAAATATGTTTCTAATCGCGAAAATATTTCTTTTGTGGTAAATATAGTCACATTTGTATTTTTTGTTTTACAAACCCTACTGAAAGTGTAGAGGATAGGAACATGGCGCCGTATCTCAAGTATTCCAATTTCTATTGGACGCTTCGCGATCGGACTATTAAATGAGATCATGTTCTTTAGCTCCGCAATATAATGCCTGAAAGTTTGTATCTCTAGACTAGTTTACTCTCACAATTGTGAGAGCACTTGATAGTTTCCTTTTATATTTTTCTCTGTCTGTAAAGATTTTTATCTATAACACCCATCATTTTTTCTAAATCGATGCCATGCAGACCAAGAAAATCGTGTATTTTCTTTATATTTGCAGAAGGATTTGATAATATATCATTATAATTAACTAGTAAAAATTCTATATCGCCTCTGCTTCTGATTAGGTTTTTTATCATACTGTTCAGTTTAATGAAACTTTCTCGAGTTTCTTCGCGATTATTGTCTTTAATGTCGGCCATTTTTTCCATCGAATCTAATATTTCTTCGATGTTTCTTTCTGAATAAATAATCTTATAATTTCCCGGAGGGAGATATTTCAGACCATAAGCTGTTATCTTTACAAATTTGCCCTTATAATCATCGAATGGAAATGTTCCATCCATCAGATTATTAATTATTTTACCTCCAGCTAACTCATAATAGCCTTTCGGATTACTTTCATCAGGTAATCTTGAATTATCAAAAGAGGTTTCCAATCCACTAGCATATAGCATCTGCATGAGCATAGATGTCCCTGATCGCTCCAGTCCAGATACGATATAATTTATATTTTCATCTAATTTCATGGTTCTAAATTCCTCATTTCATATACCGCAATTCTACTAATTTTTTATTATGCTGTTGGCACTTCATCAACAGCATCTTCATCAGTTTAAGCAGTAAGCTCTGGATTTGATATATTTTCGCATCAATCTAGATACCCTAGCGCTCTTAGCCTTTCTTTCACTTTTTCTTCATCCTCTTTGCTAAAAACTTCTTTACTTTCCTCATCAATACCCGATATAACTTCTCTGAGTACGTAAGTCACATATGAAGAAAGAGAGGCAAATCCTGTTCCTTTTATCCTTTTCTTTATTTTTTCTGCGAGTGGAGTTGGTATCGATATTGTTGTATATTTTTTTTCATCTTTTCCTTCAGTCATAGAAATCACCTAATTATATATCATTATATTTAATTATGCGCAATTGCAAATAACCATATAAATTTTATAAATGAGATTGGTAGAAAAAGACATGGACCAGCAAGATAAAATATTTATATATTAGTAAAATTGGGCCTGTATAGATATGAAACTTCGCGATTTGTTTGATAAAAGGAAATTTATCAGATATCTTAAAAAATTCATGCCATTAATTGGTATTATTTTACTCATTTATCTTATTGTTAGCATTGGCACTGATGAAATAATCTCTACATTTTTGAAAATTTCCCCATTGTATTTTGTTGCTGCTGCATTGCTTACTATCCCCAGAATCCTGATAAGGAATTATGGTTGGCAGATCATCCTCAAAAAACAAAAAATATTCGTAAGTTACCTAACATCACTGAAAATATTCCTGATTGGTTATTTTTACGGGTCAGTAACACCAGGATATATTGGACAGCTCATGAGAATTCCCTATTTAAAAGAGAAAACTAATGAACCAACTGGGAAGTTATTTGTTAATTCCTTCGTCGAAGAAGTTGTCCACACATTATCCCTCTATTTTATGGCAGTCATCGGTGCTTTTTTAATATCAGATAAAATTCCAGGGGTGTTCCCTTTTGCCTGTGGCTTCTTGGCAGCAACTCTTGTTATATATTGGTTCTTTGCTAAAAAAGAACGGGGTGAAAAAACCTTCCACATTCTTGTTCGATTATTCATTCCAAAAAAGCTTAAATCATACTTCACAAAATTTGTTGATACTTTTTATACAGATTTTCCAAATATCAAAGATTTGATTTATCCGTTTGTCGTCGTTATACCCACATGGATTATCATATATTCACAAATCTACATTCTAGGGTTATCACTCGATATTGAGGTACCCTATTTCGCATTTCTTATGTTATACCCGATAGCCAACATTGTTGCATTTATACCAATTACCTCCGCGGGACTAGGAACACGAGAGGCGGCATTGATATTCCTATTTTCATTCTTTGGTGTTTCGCCGGAGAAAACATTGGTTCTCTCATTGGCAGGCCATCTCTTGACAGATGTACTCACTGGATTTTATGGATTTATCATATCTGTTGTTGAAGCAAGAAATAATAAAAAGAGTTTTTCAGATCTTGAACAACTTCTTGAAGAAACGAAGCATTAACCAAACATGCAGATGCAGGCAATTATCCAATTGTCATATGGATATCTACATACATATGTAAGTGCATATTTAACAGGACGATGCATTATTAAATAGAGAAAAACATCTATTTTATTATACGGTTGATGGGATGCAAGAAAAAGATGAAACAGTTGCTTCTCCAGAAATGTTAAGGCCTCTTGTTGTTCGGGCTTTGAGAAGAAGTAGCGTCAGGAAGAAAATAGCAGAGTATCTTTTTGAAATTAGTCCAAGCAGTAGCTATACTGCTGAAATTGCATATAATGTTAAAACTACATCTACAAACGTGATAGGTGCCATGAGGGGAATGAATTCTAGATACAAGGATAACGACTCTCTTATTGGATTGAATATGGTTGAGCAAATCACTATTGGAAAAGGCAATAGTATTAAATTATACAAACTCACTGATTTTGGAAAAGAGATTTTAGACTCGATAAAAGAGTAAAATAATATCTCAAATTATATCATTTTTACATAGATTAGTTAAAAGCCGCTGGGGAGAATTAGTAATGATTGTACAATTCCCCAACAGCATTAAAGTGGGGAGGGAGATTTGGACCTGTTTTTACTAGTAAAAAAACCTGGGTTTATATCTGTTGAACGATTTTTTGAGTTTTAGTACTTTGTAGGGATGAAATAAGTGTAAAAATTAGTGCAGGGGAAGTGAGTTTGACTTTAAGTTCAAATCTCTTTTAATCTGGTCCACATTGGTATTCGATCATTGTTTGGGACCATTTTTCATTTATCTTATCTCAAACTTATTGGTGTATATCATTTTTAAAACAATATCATAATCCGATACTTTGAAATATACCCAAGAGAAAATCTAGTCCGATAAGAGAAAAAATAGCAATAATAATGATTATAAGAACCCTCAAAGCAAATTTTAATACCCCCCACAAGAGAAACACAATTACAAGACTAACCAAGAAAATATCCAAATTCTCAAATAAATTAGATGGATGGAATTGATCCTTCTAATTTATCCATCTATTGATAATATTGCACTTATTGGACAAAGAGGACAAATGGTCCAAACATAAAGGCGTTTCGTTCCTCCCAAGCTACAGGAATGAAATACCAATATAACGCTACAGTTATGTTTATTTTTCCGAATCCAAAAGCTGGTGGAAATAAGGGTGTTCGAATTGTTGCAGTGCCATTTTTGCCGATAACTCCCTCTGTTATCGAACCTTGAAACATATGTTGGCCTCCTAACTCTACTCTCCAATCGAGATTTTCAGCACCTGAAACAGTTGCAATAACGCCATATCCGCCTCGTACCCCAGTTATTTCTACAGCTGCCATTGCGTTTGTTACAAAACATGCGCTAAATACTGCTATTATTAGTAAACAAATTATTGTTCTTTTCATTTTTTTTCACCTGTCATAGACTATCCCTACACAACCTTTATTATCCCCATTAACACCATGACGACAATAGCTAATACTATCGCTCCTAGAAGACCAAATATAAACCAACCTACCGCAAAAACTATTACAGAAAATATTGTAATGCGGGGCCA
>CAZYFW010000035.1:0-11000 GCA_964646685.1 uncultured Thermoplasmatales archaeon | reverse complement strand
ATGGGGGCGATTGATAACAGAAAAGTTACCCCGGGGATAACTGAGTTGTCTTCAGTAAGAGCCCATATCGACCTGAAGGCTTGCTACTTCGATGTCGTCTCTCCGCATCCTGGCGGTGCAGCAGCTGCCAAGGGTGGGGTTGTTCGCCCATTAAAGCGGATCGTGAGATGGGTTTAGACCGTCGTGAGACAGGTTTGTTGCTATCTTCTAGAAGCGTTGATGTTTGAAGGGAAAGGCCCTTTAGTACGAGAGGAACAGGGGCCTGCAGCCACTAGTTTACCAGTTGTCTGACAAGGCAATGCTGGGCAGCCACGCTGTAAGGGATAAATGCTGAAAGCATCTAAGCATGAAGCCCACCTTAAGACGAGGCATCATAGAGCTCGAATAAAAGATTCGTTTGATAGGGCTAGGGTGTAAGCACGAAGCTTCGGCGACGTGTTCAGCCCGTAGCTACTAATCGTTCATTACTGGCTCAATCGTTAGACAGGTTGCGTATAAAATCCTTCATAAAAAATTTAGAGTAATTGATGGTTTGACGGCCAAAGCGGTGGGGAAACACCCGGTCTCATTCCGAACCCGGCAGTTAAGCCCGCCTGCGTAATCCTCAGTACTATGATGCGCGAGTTCATGGGATGATCACCCCCCTGAGGGGGCTTGAACCTTTGGACTAGGTGGAGAGCCTCGGTTGATTCCTTCGGGAGTCTTCTGAGGTAAACTTCACTGCTTGAAATCCTTAGGCTCTCGGTACGCTGTCAAACCATCTTACATTTACCTTTTATCTATGGAATTTAAGAATTTTTAATTTAACAATTATTTCAAATTAACCACAACCTTTTTATATAATTAGATTGAAATAGGACAAGTTCTATATACTTTTAATAACAAATATATAAAGGAGTAGAGAAGAAGAGGTGATTTAGTTGAAAAAAGCATTAGTTTTGGTAATAGTTGGATGTATGTTATGTGTTAGCATGTCAAGCATAGTTGCTGGCGTGACATTACATTCTATAAATGCAGATGTTGTTAAAGATGCACTTCCACCCGTTCCCGAAGAGATGAGGATCATCAAAGAAACGGTCGATAAGTATGTGGGTATGGATGAATATCTATATGAAAAGCAAACAACTAATCAAGATCCGACAGTAGAACCACTGCCAGTACTTGGAGGTGGTGAAATATTTGGTTTATGGATAACAATCGAATATAATGGTCAAACTTATTCGAAACAGGTCAGTATTACTCTTCAGGAGATTAGAGGGAAACTTACAGATCCTCAGTATAGAACGCCAATTAAATTTGATGTAGATGGTGATACCGACTATGATATAGAAACTGGTTTTGGATTCTTCAGATATGGAATAGATGAATATTTGGAAAATGGAAACGTAGTCAATCACGCAGCTTGGGCAACTGCTTTTGATTTTCGACAGATAGGTAATCTTCTTGACGATCAAATGGGGGAGCTTGAGGTATGGCAGGAATTTCATGTGAATCTCGCGGCAATAAAGAATAGTGGCAACAATCAACAGGTTACATCTTCGTCTTCAAGCCCTGTCGTACAACAAAACGCCATGACAAGTTCCCCGCTCGTAAGAGTAATAAATTTAATTAACCGGCATAGGGCAACCGTAGGGCTTGCACCTTTAACTACGCCGCTCAATAATATTGTTGCAAATGAAGAACTTGAAAGCATTGACGTTGAGCCAATTAACCCCGCAGTACCATTGCCTGCGAGCGAGGATTATATTGTAACTAGAGTAGGATACCGTTCGCGCGCTGGAGAAAAGATACCCATTCAATTTGAAAAAACATTTGCAGTTGATAGGGGCGGTATTTTCAGACCCGCTATCTTCCAGCACGAGATGGATCCAAATGATGTTATCGGTACTGCTAGCATGGATGTTCTATTTGGATTTCAGGCATTTAAGCAAGGAGATATCAACCCTACCTATAATATAGAATTTAATGTAAGCTTTGAGCCTGCTTGTTATGTAGTAACACAACTTACTCCACTTTCTGGGAGAGCCTTCTTCTATTATCACACGGCATCTGCAGAACCGACTGATATTACATTTTCTTCAAATCTTTTGAGTGGTGGAAGTACATCAGAAGAAGAGAATGCAACATTTTCACTTACTTTGTCACTTGATGATGTGCCAGGTGAATTAGTTGGTCCTGGTAAATACATGGCATTTGATCTTCATGTAATAGGCGACAGCAGTCCGTTAGGAGGACATTTCACATATTGGGCAAATCAAAAATTCAATATTGGCCTCGTCCTAGATTCTCCGTGGTTTGAAGAAAAACTTGAAGTTAAAGGCGTTCCAGATAAAGCGGTATTTTCATGGGGTGTGGATGCTGAGCTAGATATCGTCCAGGGGGAGATGCTTGATGCTGCAATTGAAGGATTTGTAGATCTTACCATGAGTAGTAGTCTTGACGATATTATTTTATACTATCCTAAGGCTGATCCCGACTCTCCAGATGTTACTTGTTTTAAAGTTAGCGACATACCAAGCTCTCGAGAGTTACGTGCTGGGGCATCGTTGTCCATAGATAATGCAAGTATGTTGAAGATAGATATCGGTGGATTCGTTTCTCACACAATGAGCAGTCAACTTGGAGATATTACGTTGTACTGGCCTAAAGCCGATCCATATAATCCAGATGCGGTTATGGTCTATGTACCAGCTAATAGCTTTTCACAAAGTGGTAGAACACAAGCAGATGCAACGCTCTATGTTGATTCTAACCCTGATAACTTTTGGATAAACGATCAAAATTATTTCAGAGGAAAAGTTGAGCGTACTGCAAGTTCAGATTTTGGAAGAATTAATTTCTATCTTCCCAACATTGAAATTCCAATTCTTGAGGTGTATAATGTTCCTGGAGATGCACTGGGTAGAGGACAATTCTGGTGGAATCAACTCGAAGCAGATATCTATGCCAATCGACAATCCTCCAGTGGACAAAAAGACCCTATTAAGCTCAATTTAGTCTTTAGCGATTTAATCTTGAGCAATGAACTAAGAATTGGTAATGGCCATATTGACATGGCAGGTAAGATTGCTGAGGACGGCTACTTCGAACTTGATACTTCCAATGATATGCTAAATAATACTTTTGAAATAAGCAACTTAGCGACTGAGCATGGACTTAGGATTGATGCAGGTACAATATCGGCAGAGAATTTTGAGGCAAATTGGGATCTTGACACTTCAGGTCAACAAGCTGTGATTGATGAATTATCTCTTACTGGCAAATTGTCTGCCTTTAGAAATTTTGGCATTGATATTGAGTACGATGGAGATATTATTAATTTTGATGGAGATTGGGCGATGGGCGATTCAGGTGCATTTGAAATTGATTTTTATCAGAGCGAACCTATACATCTTGACTTTGATTTAGATGATTACAATGAAAATATTGATCTTCATGGATATGTAGAAATAGATAATGACTTACATTTTGATGTGAGTTGGAAATGGGAATCTGGAAGCTATACAGATCCTGCATATTTCAAAATCAATGAAAACTCGAATCAGGCTAACGTTGAGGAGGTCAACCTTTACTTCGCCTATCAAGACAATTGGGGTGCAGAAATTACACTGTATAATCTGACACTATATGTAAGTGTCGAGTGGTATTGGGATTACGGTAATCTATACATCTGGCCGGTATTTAGTCCATTAATTTCATCACTTGACCTGCATCTTTTGTTGAACGGCGTCTGGTATTATAACGTGGAAGATAATTGGCCATAATCATGGGAGGTAAAAAGATGAAAAAGCATAATAAAAAATATGGAAAGCTAGTGGTATTCGCCCTCTTTTTTATACTAATATCTATGTCTGCAGCACAGGCATTGGTTCAATTCAACATCATCGATACAAAAGAACCGGTTACTTCAGATAAAATGAAAGTTATCGATGATCCGTTAACACAGCCTTTATTAGATGATCCATTTTTTACATGGGAAGATGATTTTGAAAGCCTAGAATGGGTCGACCCTGATCCGGTATTGTCATATGATTTTGAACTAGTAGATGGTGCCATTCAGATGAAAAACACCTATTCAATATGGACCGATCCTGCATGGACTAGGATGAAACCTATTGAAATTACCAACAATGCAGGTCAACCATTGTCTAACTATGCCGTTCAACTAACTATTGACTATGACCCTGATATGCAGTCAGATTATGATGATATCAGATTTAGACACGAGGACTCACCAACAACTTGGCTTGACTATTGGATAGAAACAGAAGATTCTAGCTCAGCCACTGTTTGGGTGGAAGTTCCTGTTATCCCAACTGAAATTAGTATGATGTACCTATTTTACGGAAATCCAATCGCAACAAGTCTAAGTGATTTTTACAGTGTTTTTTCGGATTGGGAAGAAGAATGGGCAAATGATGAACGAATAACTTATCATTTGAATAGTGAAGGAGCATGGGATCCAGATGTTTGCTATGGTAACAATAGATTCTTAGTTGCTTGGGAAGAGGGACAAGCCCCCTATATCCCTTATACTTATTTTTTTAAACAGGAGATTAGAGCTTCGATTTTTGACACCGATGGAACAATTATAGTAGCTGATTTTAGGATATATAACCCTGGTGGAATACAATATCGTGATGAGGACCCCTCTATAGCATTTGGAGGGAGCAACTTCTTTGTCGCATGGGAACACTATAATACTCCAACAGATAAAACTACCATGGATATTAAAGGTAGAACTGTTACAACTAGTGGCGGAACTGGCAGTGTAATTAATATATGCAGTCAGTCTAATCGTCAGGCTGACCCAAATGTTGAGTTCGACTCTGTAAATAACCGTTTTTGTGTTGTATGGGAAGATGCACGGAATGGTATGAATAATTACAATATTTATGGCAGACTCTACGACACTAGCGGCAGTCCAGTAGGTAGCGAAAAGATCATTTGCAGTGCTGCCAATAATCAATTTGAACCGTGGATCGCCTTTGACACTATTAATGAGCAGTATATGATTGTATGGGAAGAAGGATTAGATCCTGATGTTGGTCCTTTCAGCTTAAAAGCTGGCTTATTTGATGAAGATTTGAATCAAGTTGGCAGTACCATTACTATTGCTACTGGAACCAGTAATACGGATTATATTTTCCCTTGTGTCGCATTTTGTGAAGAAACCGAACGATTTCTGATAACATATAACGATGGTGATCTTAGCCAAACTCCAAAAGATTATTGGGGTGATGCCTGGGGAATTATTCTTGACACCTCTGGGAATACGGTTGTAAGTACATTTCAAATAAGATCTGGTAATTTTGTGCGAACGGATATCGTACCTTATTTGAGCAGTTCATTTTTTGTCTCTTTTGACGATGATGGTACCGTCTGGGGCAAACTTGTTTCTTCAGAAGGAGATGTGTTTGTAGGTGATGTTCAGCTTTCAGCTAGTACGTCTGCAGTTGCTGACTGGGCAAATATGGCTGTTGGTGACGGAAAGATCTTTGTTACCTGGGAAGATACTCGGGTAATTTATCCATATCCGTGGAATGGTATGCCTGATGCATTTGGCAACATCTGGAACCTCAATATACCAAGTGGCTCTGATGTCACCTATGATATCGGAACTGAAAAAAAGCTTATTTTAACGGCTCAGATAACCTCAAAACCCATTGAACCAGACAATCTTTTGAGTTGGTATGAATTTGGAGTAACCTCCTCTGGAGCTATTGTTTTTAACGTCTTAGATGGAACCGCGACGACCATTATCCTTGCTGAAGTAACTGATGGCGAAGACTTATCAAACATTAATCCTGAGACGTATCAAGAAATTTGTCTACAAGCATATTTCTCCCGTAGTAATCCATCATCTAGCCCTTTACTTGATCTGTGGCGTGTTGTCTATATTGGACTTGATGAAGATCCGCCTGAGACAACTATCAGTATTGAAAGTGGTATACTGGGGCAAAATGGTTGGTATATAGGCAACGTGAAATGTGAGCTGAGTGCAACTGACGGTCAACAAGGATCAGGAGTCAATCATACCTATTTCCAAATTGACGATGGCGATATTCAAGAATATGATGATGCTGTGGGTATTAAGATTCCGCTGCATGCAACGGGCGATCCTAACACTGCATTTGGTGAATGGGATATTTATTATTGGTCTGTTGACAAATCAGGAAATGTAGAATCAAAACAAGGACCATTGGCAATAAAAATCGACAAAGTGCCACCATACTGTGAGATATGGGATCCTCCTGATAGAGGAAGCGTTCCAAGACAAGGCGGATTCTGGGTACAAGCAACAACTACAGACGTGGGATCAGGCATTAACTATGTTGCCTTTGACGTTGGACCACCATATGAAAATCCAGTTAAAATTTATGATGTTGATCCTCCTGGCTCAGATAATTATAAGTGGTGGTGCGACCGTTCAGTTGAAAATAACGAATGGAGGCACATCATAGCACAGGCCTTCGACTACGCTGGTCACATGTACGAAGCCAATATCTATGTATACTTCCCCTACATTTATATCGTTAAAATCAACTCAAACCTTCTTCAAAACTTGGTGCAATATCAAACATATACCCAAACACAAGTAGTTGTAACTGGTGTGACAACGCTTCCCTTATCAAGATAATTTCAATATTTAAAGGCAATAATCAACTACCTTTTCTCTTTTTTATCCAAAAGAGGACTATTGTAGATGCAACTATTACAAAAATAAGTTCAAAACCAGGAGATTCACCATTTTCTTCACCATCGCCATTTTGATTAGATGGCTGTATGGTAATATTTGCATAGGTGGTATCTGATGATGTTGCGCTTTCATCATCTGTCACCGTTAAAGTTATTGTGTAATTTCCCGCAGAAGTATAAGTGTGCGTTGAGGATTCACCTGTCCCACTAGTTTCGTCGCCGAAATCCCACGAGTAATCTGTCATAATTCCATCGTCAGAACTTCCAGACGCATCAAAGATAATCGTCTCATTAACATATCCAGAATATGGTCCCCCAGCGTCTGCTACTGGTTGCTCATTTGTTGATGAACTTGGATTGATTACGATGTTCCTTGAAACTTCATCTGACCATTCTCCATCGTTATCTTTCACTTTGAAGTATATGACATGTAAGCCTGTTTTTAGATCAGATTTACTAAAAGTAGATTCACTACTTAATATGCCATCCTCTATATTAGAACGCCAGCTGTATTCAACAACCATTCCATCTGGATCTGCTCCTATGCCATGAAAATATACTGATGCTCCTTCTTGAGTTATTGTTTTAATCTCAGCAGTTGGCTTTTGGTTTGTAGATGTTATCGTAACTTGAGCAGTGTCAGTATCAGTTTCTCCTTCATTATCCTTCACCTCAAGTTTCACAGTATAGCTTCCAGCATTAGAGTAACTATATGTTGTTGTTGACGTTGGTAACCAACTAGTATCATAAGTACCATCATTAGTCCAGTCCCATCGATAACCTGCTATACTTCCATCAGAATCAGTACTACTAGATGCATCAAAAATAATATCCTCGTCTACATTTACAGAATATGGGCCACCTGCGTTTGCAGTTGGCTTTTGATTTTCTTCTTGGAAAAAACCTAACGGATATCTGTCTTGATTGCTGCCGCCATCAATACCATAAGGCGTATCTCCTATTCCATCTTCTGGATTTTCATCAACTCCAGCGTAGTCATCCCAATAATTCCCCTCCGAACCATCATCCCACTGATTATCACAGTCATCGTATGCATTATAATCATCGTTATTTTGAAAGGTATTGTGATAAATCATATTGTTATTTGAGTCAGTTATTATATATATTCCATATCTATTTTGAGAAAATGTATTATCAAAGACAACATTATTATTAGAATAAATAGAAATTGATACGCCAGCAAAATTATTGCCTTCTATTGTAGTATCACTTATTGTACATCCATCGGAATTTTTAATCCAAATTCCAATGTTGCCATCTTTAACATTACACTCTGTAATGCTACAATAATCTCCATGGTTGATGTATATACTGTGATACTGTTTACTCTGGGCCGTTGGATTTTGGACTATCTCAAATCCAGAAATATTTACATTAAATACATTATCTACTGTTACTGTATCTTTGTTACTTTCAGTGTTACTAATATATGTATTGTCTTTATTCTCTCCAGTTATTGTTAGAGTTTTATCAATTACAATATACTCATTATAGGCTCCACTATGAACATAGATTGTATCGCCTTCATTAGCAGCATCAATTGCATCTTGTATGGATTCACCTGAATAAACATTAATAGTACTACCTGCGCTACAAGTTTCGATAGGATGGAAAGCAGTCAAAAAACTAAGAAATAGAATTCCAACTAACAATACTGTAGAGGCAAATCTCATTCTCACCATCCAACCTAATATAATGCTTATCAATATTAATATAAATATCTATCGTGTGAAATTGTCAAAACGAAAACTTATCTGATAATCTAATGAGATAAAAGAGCGCCCCGGCCGGAATTTGAATCCGAGTCCCTAGCTCGACAGGCTAGGATGATGGGCCACTACACTACCAGGGCATACAAATAGTGTAAAGGGGTAAAATACAACCCCTCTTTAATATTTTCCTTATGAATCTTATATTTTATAAGACAAACTTAAAGAAACATAGTTACAATATGCAAAAATTACACAAAGTATTTAAATAGTTAAAACTACAAAGATGCATTTGTGGATGAGGTAAAGATAGAAAATATTCATTAATAGGTGGTGAATGTTATGGAGAAAATATTTACTAAAAATATGTTTGTTATGCTACTGTCTATAATGATTGGCGCCCTTATAATTACATATTTTGTAGCAGATATTGTTCATCGTTCAGATATAGAAACATTAACAATGCAACATACAACTGAAATTGAAACTCTTGAAGGAAAAAACATCAACTTTACCAGTCATTTTCTAAGCTCTTCAGTTTTATTGGATAAATCACGAGAAGATAGAGCATTTGGTGACTATCATTTTGATTTGGCTTTTTTATGGTATAATAGCGTACTATCAGAAACAAATGAAACAATAATGAATTTGTACAAAGTAAGAGCAATTGATAATTGTACCAATGCGATGCCAAATTATGTTAATTCGCATTTAAATTTTGAAGAAGCCCAAGCTTCTTTTAGTGATACAAAAACTTATACTACCTATCCCAAGTATCTAGAAATTCTGGATATTTATGTGGATTTAACGGGAGCAGGCGCCCGTCTAACTAATTTAAAATACAATGCAAGTCAATATTTAATCTACATAACAGAAAACCTTACCTTCAAAAATAACACAGTAACTTACTTGGAAGATATGACAGATATGTTGGGATTATTCAACATGACTATGGGCCTGATTGGTCAAGCATTGGGGGAATATGAAGAATTTCAAGATGAAATAGATGAATACGAGTTCTTTGAAGAGATAAGATAGTCCAATAAATTATATGTTTATGTAAGTCCTAATGTATGTTCGTCCCAGAAAAACATAGGACAAACGACAGGGTTTTTCGTATTACTCCATTTGACGCTTGCTAAATTAGAGAAAGGTGAACCTAGTTGTTGATCTTGTCTAAAACCGACTGGCTCTACCATATCTGCTCTATATAATGAGTAATTGATATAGGTTGGACCGTTTTTCTCTATTTTTAGTTTATACCAAGAGTTGTAGAGATATCCTCCGGGAAAATCAGTATTTAATCTGACCCATCCACTTATCGGACTCCAATAAGAGAGCTCTAACACCCAATCCAATGGCGGACCGCTCCCTTCGTTAACATATTCAAATTTTAATCGTACTATATCATTTTCATCTCCATTTTTAAAATCGAGATAAAGATCAGATGCTTCACTAGCATTTCCACAGGCGAACCATACTTCCCACCACTCGATATCACTTTCAAGTTCCAATAAAGTATAATTCCAATACTGCGGGCTTCCTGAAGAACGTATTTTTGTTTTGAATGAGTTGTCTGTTGAATAGTGATAGCTTTGAACAACCTCAAATATACTGCCGTCTCTTCCATTAGTTGTTTCAAACCATTGTCTATTTTGATAGGATTGTGTTGCTGCCCCACCTCCAATATCGTCAGAAAAATCCTCAGTTACTGACGACGGAGATTGAAATACCAGTACAGTCACATTTGCATACTCTGTTGATACATTGGCATCATTTACTCCGTTGTTATCACTATCCCATTGAACTGTTCCCTGATTTGGTACGATAGTACCGTTTTCTAAATCATTATCGACTGTTGCCTGAAATGTTATTCTAACATAGTTGTTTGCTGGTATATCTCCAGTCCATGTAATTTTATGTTCTCCTGAAACGTAATTTGCCACACCGTATTCTACATCAAGTGATCCATTTACATAGGTAACATTATTTGATAGAAAATCTTCAAACTCATTTCCATTTTGTTGGAGTTCTCCACCATTAACAATGTCTACTCTATATTCTATGGTATCTCCACATTCAGCATATTCTATTAAATATCCATCTAAATCGTGCACAGTTTTTCTTGCTGTTATTGATACCTGTGCTTCCTCTGAAAAACTAATGTTGTCGATGAAAGCAGTACTATCAAGCATATTATCTCCTGCATCTTTGATATTAATAGTAACAGTTACTTGTTCAGGTCCCAAAACAGGATGTTCTGCTGGAAATCTGAGGGTAGCACCAGCATCGCCACCTGGTCCAACTGCAGTGGTCACCATGTCGATATTACTAGGATAGCCGCTTGCTGCAAAAATATCAAAACCGGTGCCTGTTATTTCCGTGGCATCCAATCGAAATATCCCGCTGTTTACATCTTCAATATATGTTGACACTCCTTGTGAAGGAGAATTAACAGTTATGGTCAATTTATCATTAAACTGCGTACCAACATATTCGGGATATTCTGCACTTAAAAACTGTACATCATAAGAAAGATAAGTTATAAGTGTGGGTACTTGCAATACCATA